>JBEIGR010000161.1:0-9792 GCA_040381795.1 Verrucomicrobiaceae bacterium
CATGAAACCGCTTTCGAGGCAAGCTGGTCGTGGGCGTCGGCCTTGCTGGAGTCTTGCATCCGTGTCTCGCGGCGAAACCGATGCGAAAGGCTCTTGTGTCCTCACTACCTCCCAAAGAGCGCACCCGGCAGGGATCGAACCTGCGACCGACGGATTAGAAATCCGCTGCTCTATCCACTGAGCTACAGGTGCAAATCGTTGAGCCTCAACGTTTTAACCGAAAACTCCTTATTGAGACTGGAAAGGAGTGGACAGTTAGGGGACAGTTAAGGCGTTCTGGACGCATGGAAACGCCAATCGTGGACAGTAACGGACTCGCTCTGCCAATCAAGCGCAAGAAGCGGGAACCCAAGCCATGCCTTCAAGAGCAGGCGCGCCCCGGTGGCATGGTGCGGTGGATGCTGGCCCACTACACCAGCGGCGGAAGGAAGCGGGAATACTTCACCGACTTGGACGAAGCCAAGCTCCGTCTGAAAATTCTGGAGACGGCGAGGACGAACACGGGGACACTTGCCGAGCGTATCGCCCTCAGGCCGGAGTATGCGGCAGACGCGGGCCGGGCGGTGGATTTGCTGGCTCCTTACGGGGTTTCGCTGCTGGATGTGGCGCGGGATTGGGTGGACTGCCGGAAAGCGCTGGAGGGCACCGGGCTGGTCCTTGTGGACGTGGCACGGGAGGCGGCTGCGATCTATGAATCGAGGCAGGCGGCGCTGACTCTCGCGGCCATCTGGCAGGAGTTCCAAGATGACCCGGAAACGCCCAAGCTCTCCGAGGCTTACCGGCGCGATCTCAGGCAACGCTGGCGAACTTTCGAGGAGCACTTCGGCCCGGAGGCTCTGGCCTGCGATGTGACGCCGGAGCGCCTCCGCCGATGGCTGGCAGGTCTGGCGGTGGGCGATCTCTCGAAGGGGAATTACCATCGGACGATTGGCGCGATCTTCGCCTATGCTTTGCACCGGGGGCGCATCGCTGAGAGTCCTTTCCGCAAGGTGAAGAAACCCCGCGTGGAGGGCAAGGATAGCGTGGAGGTGTTCACTCCGGAGCAAATGGCGGCGCTGCTCAAGGCGGCGCATCCTGACTGGCTTCCCGCGCTCGCCATCGGTGGCTTTGCCGGACTTCGCCCCGATGAAATCGGGCGCTTGGAGTGGAAGGAAATCCATCTGGATACGGGCTTTATCGAGATGACGGCCAGAAAGTCCAAGGGCGGGCAGCGGCGGCGGCTGGTGGTGATCTCGGAAAACCTGCGGGCATGGCTGCAGCCATACGCGGGCAAGACTGGCCGGGTGGTGACCTGCCCAAAGGGCCGCGAGGACCGCAAGAAGCGACGGGCGGCGATGAAGTCGGCAGGCATCGAGCGGTGGCCGAACGATGTCTTGCGCCATTCATTCGCATCCTACCATCTGGCGCTGCACCGAGACATCAACGAGACGGCCTTGCAGCTAGGCCACACGAGCACGGTGATGCTCTTCCGGCACTATCGGGAATCGGTGAAGCCGGAGGCGGCGCGGGCTTGGTGGGCACTGATGCCGGAGAAGGCTGAAGGGACGAAGCGCAAGGCGGCGAAGAGGTGAAGTCAAAGCCACCGGGGGAGGGGCTGCGCTGACTGGCGCGGCGCTGCCGGTGTCATTGGATTCGGAGGTGCAGAAAATTTTCACATTGGCGATTCGTGGCACCTCATGGCAGTCTCATTCATGACTGATCACAAAGCTGGCACCCAAAGGGAGAAACAGAAGGTCAAGACCGCAAAATCAAGACGATCAAAACCTCTGACAGCGAGACGGGTGGAACTGCCGCCCCATGTCCCGACGCCCGGCGATACAGACCAACACATGCGAGAGTTCGGCGAGGCCGCGTTCAATCTGCTGCCGGGGACCAAAACGATGTATCAGGATTTGCCGGGCTGGTGGGATTCTTTTCTGATGCACGCGCACACGAGTCCCGAGCTGGCACGGACGGAGATGGAGCAGATGAGCACAATCATGCGCGGCGGTGTGCAGTCTTTGCATGACTGGGCCTGCACCGCGAAACACGTGCCGGAGGTTCAGGCTTGGGCGCAAAGAACCCTGGCTGACATGATAAGCTTTCTTGAAGAGTTTGGATTTGCCGACCTCCCCCGTTCACCAGAGAGCTACGGCCACGCGTTTAAGGAACGCTGGGATTCACTGCATTCAGATGGCCGTGGTCCATCGAGTTTTGCCGTGGCGAAACAGTTCGCACACGAACTATCTTGGAAGAGTGAGGCGATGCTTCAGGAGATCTTGAAGAGCTATCCAGAGAGCCTGCCCGATGACGCTTCACCAGCACGCAAAGCACTTTGGAACTTCGTCGATGGCTGTGTGAAATGGCGGCTCAAGGAAGGTGATAAGCTGGTCGAAGAAGGGGCCGTGAAGCATGTGTTCGATTTTTTTCGCCGAAGTGACTCATGTGAGGAAATCGTATGGCGAGATCACCTTTGGCCCTTGATGCAAGAGATGTGGCCGGAATGGATTCGCGAACCTGGAAGGGAAGACTTCGTCGGATATGGCAAAGCGATCTTCGGGCGACCATTAAAAGAGGCTAAGCGAAGGGACCACGGCAAAGCCAAACTTGCATTGGAGCCTTCAAAGTGGGAGGCCGCAGTGCGCGGTCACATCAAAGACATGAGACTATTTGGGCGGCTGTTTCATGGAGATGACTGAGCAGCTAGCCACCACCGAAAGCTAACGCTGATAAACAGGGGACCGTGACTTTTGCCAAGAGTCGCCAGAAGTGTAGATGAGGAAGCGCAAGACGCCTCAAGCGGGCTGAAAGCGCTATGAAACCGACCACTAAACTCAAAGACAGGCCACGTCGAAAGATCGTGGCGGAACCCGGACAGGCGAACACTGGAACCGGACAAATCAAACAACCTAAACCCCGGCACACTGGCAACGGTGAGCTACTGGCGACACGGCAGGAGATGGCGGCCAAGCTGGGCTGGAGTGTCCGCACTTTGGACCGCATGGTGAAGGCGCGTGTCGTGCCTCACGTTCGCGCCGGAAAACTGGTGCGCTTCGATCCGGGCCGCGTGATGGCGGCGCTTCATCGCAACCTTGAAGTGAAGGAGGTAGGGGCACTATGAGCGCAAGAACCTTGGTCAAGAATGGCGGCGAGAGAAAGCTAGGCGGACATCGGACTGATGGCGGTGCGGTGCGGCGCTTTTGGGCCGCGCTCTACTCTCCTGCTCAACGGGCTTTCCATGTCTCTACGGTGGCAGAAATGCTACAATCAAATCGGCGGCAATTTGTAGAAGGTGGCATGACAGACTTTGTGCCACTCGCCATCGTCGCGACCCACGCGGAGGCATCGGCGCTGCTGGACATCCTAGAGTCTCGCTGTGGCCGACCGGGCACGGCGATGGAGGCATACGAGCAGAGGGTGAATGGCATAACAAACAACGGCTAAAACTTAGGCGGAGACGGCGGAGAGCTGGCTTTAGGAAAAGAAGGGGGATTCTCTCTTTTCTTTCTCACCGGAACCCTTGCCCCATCCCTGCGCGGTTTCCACCGGAGGCGCATTCCCTGGCCTGTCTGTCGTTCGCTGGCGATTGCTGGCGCACTGGCAGGCGGGCCGGGATTCCTCCTCCGGCAGTCTGAAATCGAGCATGGACTGAGGGCTTCGGGGGACTGGCACCGGGCTGGCGCCTCCTCCGCATCTCCCCCGCAACCGGAGGATTCATCATCATGGAACGAGGATTGATTGAGCGGGTGAAGGACTGCTTCACCATTGCAGATGCCTGGCACGCGCTGGGCTTGGAGGGACGCCCGGCGAAGTCATGCCGGACGCCCTGGAGAAATGACCGCAGGCCATCGTTTAGCGTGTTTGCCGAGTCGCGGCGTTTTTTTGACCATTCCAGCGGCGAGGGTGGGGACGTGGTGGACTTTGTGAAGGCAGCGGCAGACCTGGACACAGCGGCGGCGGTGCGCTGGTGCGCGGCGCGGGCCGGGCTGGTGGCGGATGAATCCGGCACGGTGAAGCCACGCCCACGGGCACCCCGACGACCGGAGCCGATGAGGAAGCCGGAGCCGTGGCCGACCCTGCGACCGGGGACGGCAGAGGAAAAGAAGGCGCTGGCGAGTCTGCGCGGCTTTTCGCTGGCAGGCATCGAGCTGGCAGCGCGGCGCGGGCTTCTGCATTTCGGCATCTATGATGCGGCCTGCCCGTGGCGGCAGCACTGGCGCGGCCTGCCATTCTGGGCCGTGGCCGATGAGGCGCGGCGGCTGGTGGAGTTGCGCCTTCTGTCCGGTGAATACTGGCCGGAGCGTGATGGCAGCCCACCCCGGCGAAAAGCGCACAGCATCGGCAACGGGAAGGATCATCCCTGCGGCATCGAGCTGGCGGCGGGCTTTCCGGTGGTGGCACTGGTGGAGGGAGCGCCGGACCTCGTAGCGGCGCATGATGCGGCGCTGCAACTGGACGCTGCGGAGCGTGTGGCCGTGTGCTCTGTGCTGGGCGCGGGTGTTCATCGGCTGGCGGTGGAGTGCCTGCCCTGCTTCCGGGGAAAGCATGTCCGCATCTATCCGCACACGGATGAAAGCGGCATGAGTGCGGCGCGGCAGTGGGCGGCGCAGATCAAGGAGGCGGGCGCGGTGGTGGTGGATGCGTTCGACCTGTCCGGCTTCACCACGAAGGCAGGCAAACCGGGCAAAGACTTGGCCGACCTCCTGAACGCGGACCCGCACAGCCTGCGGGCGAACCCTGAACTTTTAAACGATCTCTTTCCATGAATCCCGTGAACGAACCTAACAAAAAACGGCAGCGGGTGATGGACCCGACACAGGCACCCGCAGGCAGCGGCAGTGCTGGCAATGTCAAGCCCAAGCGGACCCGAGTCCTGCGAACTTACAACGTGGACGAGGTGATAGCGTTCCAGCCCAAAGAGGGCGCTGATCTCATCGCTGAAGGCTTCATCGAGCTGGGGGAAACGGCGCTGCTTTTCGGCCCGCCCGGCTCCTTCAAAGGCTTCATTGTCGGAGACCTGCAACTCTGCGGTGCCAGAGGTGAAGGGCAATGGCTGGGCTTCGATGTGCGGACCCGCTTTGCAAGTCTCTGGCTGAACTGCGAGAATGGGCGCAAGCGCATGAAAAAGCAGTTCACCAAGATGGACCTGCCCGCCGATGCGCGGGACTTCATCCACATCACGGATATTCCCGACGTGCTGAGTCTGGGCAATCCCGAGTTGCAAGAGGACATTCGAGAGGACATCATCACCAAGGATGTCCGGCTTCTGATCGTGGACACGGTGAGCAACTTTTGTCAGGACGAACAAGCGCGGGATTTCAGCGCCTTCTTTGACAATCTGCACCAACTCTTTCTTGGCATGGAAACACGGCCCGCCGTGCTGCTCATCCATCATTCACGCAAGCCGAAGTCAGAGGACAAGGCGGGCCGGGCGCTGCTGAATCTGATCTCCGGGCACCAGACTATCCAGCGGCGAAGCCGAACCATCGTCTTTGCCGGACGTGTGACGGAAGGATTCAAGGAAAACCGGCTGGCAGTGGTGGCGCTGAAAGTCTCCAACAATGGCGAGCTGGAAGGCGAAAAGCGGGCGATGCAACTCAGCGAGCGGCACACGATGGAAGAGATTCCAGATTTCGACTGGAGCATCTGGGAGAAGGCCGACGATAGCGCAGGCGGCGCGAAGAAGGACAAGAGCAAGGTGAGGCTGGAGCACTTGCAGGAGGTGTTCAACGATGGCGCTTTGACGCGGCATGAGGCCGGGCAAAAACTCGAAGCCGTGACTGGCGCGGGCCGAAGTGCTGTCTCAGAAGCACTCAACAAACGCTTTGCTGATATGCTGGAGAAGCTGCCGGGCGGGCTGCTGATCAACTTGAAGCCAGAGCACAGGCCGGACCCATCGCCGTTTGATGAAGGCGCGGAGGATTGAGCCAAAGGAATCCGGCTCCTCCGGGTGAAAGGCTAGGGGGAGGATGCCGGAGGAGGAATTCATATTGCCAATGGGCCGGAAGCAGTGAGTTTGAAAAATGGATCTGTTATTTCTCGACCATGAAGAATTCGTTCGGGGTGTGAACGAGGGCACATTGCACGTCACAATGCCTACTGCTGCCGCAGGTCAGATTGTTCTGACGCGCCCGGAGATTTTTGGGACAAGCTGGGTTTTCATGCGCGGGTGCGGATGTTTGCCATTGTTTAGTGCCGTCGGTCTTGGATTGTGGCTCGGTTGGAGTTGGTGGGGCTGGGTTGTTGCAGTTCTTGTAGCATGGGTGCTAGGGCACAGCGCGAAGAAGGCATTTTGCAAGACGGCAGTAGATGACGTGGTCAAGCACGCCATGAAAGATTCGGCATTCTATGAACAACTTCTGTCGAACCGCATTTTACGAGTCCAGGCGAAATGAAATCGAGGGAGTGAAGCCGCCTCCTCCGCTCCGGGTGGCCTATGTGTGTGGAGGCGGAGGAGGAAGATTTGAGCGAACTGGCAAGAACTGACAGAGAAAAGGCTTGTGTTCACACATATACGTTCGTATATATGTGAACATGAACGGGAAATTCATCGCCTATTATCGCGTCTCCACTGCTCAACAAGGTAAGAGCGGCCTGGGACTGGAAGCACAACGGGAGGCCGTGAAAGGCCATCTCAACGGGGGAGCTTGGGAACTGCTGGGAGAGTTCACGGAGATCGAATCAGGTAGGCGGAAGAACCGCCCCCAACTCCAAGCCGCTCTGGCGCTGTGCAAAAAGCACAAGGCCACGCTGATCATCGCCAAGCTGGACAGGCTGGCGCGCAATCTGCATTTCATCTCCGGGCTGATGGAGGCCGGGATTGATTTCGTGGCCGTGGACATGCCTACGGCGAACCGTCTCACGGTGCAAATTCTGGCAGCGGTGGCAGAAGAGGAAGCGCGGGCGATCTCCGCACGAACCAAGGCGGCACTGGCGAGCGCAAAGGCCAGAGGCACCAAGCTGGGAACGCATGGCGCTATTCTTGGAGCGGAGAATCATCGGAAGGCGCTGGAAACCGTGGCGGCAGTGCGGCCCGTGCTGGCAGAGATCGAGGCGGAAGGAATCAAGACCGTGCGAGGAATCGCGGAAGCCTTGAACAAGCGCAGCGTGCCGACTCCATCGGGCGGGCGCTGGCACCCGACGAGCGTTCACCGACTTCTGGCGCGCATGAATTGAGCGGGAAGGCGGATGACTCCGGGCGCGGGGGAAAGGAGGAGGAGGAAACGATTAAAGCCCACAAGCACCGGACAGGCCGGGCGCGGCGTGCTGTAGTATCAAAAGTAGGAACACCACGGCCACGCTCTGCGGTGACAGAAAAGGAAGTAGCAACCGCAGGCCATACGACACTTGAGCCAGAGGGAACAAAGCGGCGGCGCGTGGTTCATTTCTGTGGAGCAATCGAGAAGCGTAAATGCACCGGGGGAGGGGAACGAGAACCTGCCACGCGCTGACCTATCAGAATGGATTTCATGCCGCAAAATTTACCCGCATTGGTGGGCCTCAGATCGTCGCCAGTTAGGGGACAGTTAAGCGTCGAAAACAGGCGTTCACTGTCAATTTCTGGCAAAGCTTGTTGAGACGCGAAAAATGGTAAAAGCGCTGGAAGCCTTGATTTATAAGGGATTGGAGGCGCAACGGCATTTGCAAAAATCAATTTCTGTCAGGATTAGAAATCCGCTGCTCTAGTCCACTGAGCTACGGGTGCATGACGTTAAGGCGGCGCATGATGCACGGCTTTGGGGCGACGGCAACTCATCGCGAAGTTGATGAACTTCCCGCCGGACAGGCGTTAAGGTGGGTCGCAGCATCCTGACCCTCTGATGAAAGCCACTCCGCTCCTTCTCGCCGCCCTTTTCGCCTCCATCGCCCATGCGGAGGATATCCGCCAGCAACCGCCGAAGGACCTGAACGGCTACTTTCCCTTCAACTCGCCCTCGTCGCTGAGTGAATGGGATGACCGCAAAGACTATGTGCGCCGCCAGGTCCTCGTGGCGGAAGGTTTGTGGCCGATGCCGACGAAGACGCCGCTTAATCCAGTCATTCATGGCAAGGTTGAGGGCGATGGCTTCACGGTCGAAAAGGTCTATTTCGAGTCCGCACCGGGCTTTTACGTTACCGGCAGCCTTTGGAAGCCAAAGGTCATTAAAGGCAAGGTTCCTGGCATCATGTTTGCCCACGGGCATTGGAAGGACGCACGGCTGTCCTTGGAAACGGATGAGAAAGTGCGCCAGGAGATCGCCATCGGCGCGGAGCGCTTTGAAAAAGGCGGCAAGAGCATCTTCCAGAGCCTCTGCGTGCAACTCGCCCGCATGGGCTGCATTGTTTGGCAGTGGGACATGCTCAGCGATTCGGACTCAGTACAGATCCCGCGAGAGGTCGTTCATACCTTTGCCAAACAGCGGGCGGAGATGAACAAGACGAAGAACTGGGGCCTCTTCAGCCCGCAGGCGGAATCGAACCTGCAATCCATCATGGGCCTGCAGACGCTCAATGCGGTGCGCGGCCTCGATTTCCTGCTCTCGCTGCCGGAGGTCGATCCGAAGCGCACCGCCATCACCGGTGCCAGCGGCGGCGGCACGCAGACGATGCTCCTCGCGGCCATCGACGACCGCATCCAGCTCTCCTTTCCCTGCGTGATGGTCAGCACATCCATGCAGGGCGGCTGCACCTGTGAAAACGCCAGCCTGCTGCGCATCGGCACCGGCAATGTCGAATTCGCCGGCGTCTTCGCTCCGAAGCCCCAGGGCATGAACAGCGCCGACGACTGGACCAAGGAAATGGCCACCAAAGGTTTTCCCGACCTCCAAAAGCTCTACGGCACCTTCGGCAAGAAGGACAACGTCTTCCTCCTGCGTGGCGAGCACTTCAAACACAACTACAACGCAGTCACCCGCAGCGCCTTCTACACCTTCGTCAATAAACACTTCAAACTCGGCCACACCGCGCCCGTCATCGAAAAGGACTTCGAACCGCTCTCCCGCGAGCAGCTCACCGTCTGGGACGACAAACACCCCGCGCCGAAAGCGGGCGATCCCGAGTTCGAGCGCCAGTTGCTCAAATGGCTCGCGGAAGACACGCAGAAGCAACTCGCCAACGCCGATGCCGAAAAAGTGCTGCGCCCCGCCATCGAAGTCGTCATCGGCCGCACCTATGACAAAGCGGGCAGCGTCGAGTGGGAACTGATGGACAAACAAGATCGCGGCGAGCATCTCGAAATGACCGGCACGCTGAAAAACACCACGCACAGCGAGGAAATCAACGTCGCCTGGCTCTACCCAAAGAATTGGAACGGCCGCGTCGTCATCTGGCTCGATGACAACGGCCAGTCCGGCCTGCAAAACGACGACGTGAAAAAGCTCGTCGCCGCTGGCAGCGCCGTCGTCGGAGCCGATCTGCTCTTCCAAGGTGGTGAGCCGGTCAAAGAAACACGTGTCGTCGCCAATCCACGCGAGTTCGCCGGCTATACTCACGGCTACAACCACGCCCTCTTCGCCCAGCGGGTGCATGACGTGCTCTCGCTCGCCACCTTTCTGCGAAACACCCAAGTCGGCTCGCATCCCAATCCGAAAACCGTCTGCCTTGCCGCCTTCGGCCCTCAGACCGGCCCCATCGCCACCGCCGCGCTTTCCATGCTCCCCGGAGCCATCGACCGCGCCGCCATCGACACCCACGGCTTCCGCTTTAGCCAGGTCCTCAGCTATCGCGATCCGATGTTCCTCCCCGGCGGCTCCAAATACCTCGACCTCCCCGGCTTCCTCAAGCTGGCCGGTCCTTGCGCCCTGTGGCTGAAAGGCGAGGGCAAGAAGCCTGTGG
>JBEIGR010000162.1:0-9633 GCA_040381795.1 Verrucomicrobiaceae bacterium
CGCATCTACCGCGTTCGCCCCGCGAGCGGTGTACCGAAGCTGAAGCCGTTTGATTTGAGCAAAGCGAGTGGCGAGGAGTTGCTGGGATACCTCAGCCATCAAAACGAGTGGTTCCGCAAGCAGGCGGTGCTGGAGATTGGGTGGCGGGGGATGAAGGACTTGGAACCAAAGTTCTTCGACTTTTTTCTCAGGCACGATTCTGATCCCAAGGCGCTCGAGTATCTGTGGGCTTGGGATGGCTTGGTCCAAAATGGGACCTCAACCATGCCGATTGAACCTGCGGTCTATCAATCACTGAAGCACAAAGATCCTCATGTTAGGCGATGGGCGGTGAAAATGATCGGAGAAGGCGTGACTTTAAACATTAGCGAATCCCTCTTCGATCTCGTTCGAAAGGAAACTCATCTCGAAGTGCAAGCCCAGTTGCTTGCCTCGGCAAAGAAGCTGCCTGCGAAAGATGGACTGCCTATGTTGTGGGTCGCTGACAACGATGAGGCGATGAAGGATGAGCATTTGTTGCTACTTGCCTGGTGGGCATTGGAATCCAAAGCGGAGAGAGAACGTGCGGCGGTTTTCTCCTTCTTAATGGACTTCAAATTCTCGATGAAGGTGAAGAAGCAGATCGGCTTCGCTGAATCAAAGCTCTTCCGCGACCACCTCGCCGAAAAGCTCGCGAAACGCTACGCGGTGGCGGGTGGTGAGGAGAACCTCAACTCTTGCGCCGAACTTCTCGCCCTCACGAACGATGAAACCCTGCGCGGCAAATTCATCGCAGGCATCGCGTCGGCCTTTGAAGGCGCGGAGATGCCTAAATTGCCCGAGTCGCTCACCAAGGCCCTCAACGATTACATGGCGAAACAAAGCGGCGGCGACCTCACGCTCGCGCTGCGCGGTGGAAACGCGGATGCGCTCAAAAATGCCCTCAAACTGCTTTCTGACGCCAAAGCGACGAATACTGCCCGCATCGCCATCGCGAAGACTTTAGCCGAACTCGGCAAGCAAGAGGCCGTGATGCCCATGGTGGCCATTTTGAAGTCCAGCGCAGCTCCCAGCCTCAAACGCGGCATGTTGCAGGCCGCAGCCAAGTTTGACGACAAACGTCTGCCTGAGGCCCTCCTGCTCGGTTGGGAAGGTCAAATCGCTGGTGACAAGGCATTGCGTGAAGATGCGCTGCGTGCCATGGCCGGCCGCAAAGAGTGGGCGCAGATCCTCGTGAGCTTCGTGAACGACTGGAAGGTGCCCGTGAAGCATTTCACCATCGACATCGTGCGTCAGCTCAGCCTGCACAAGGACGCGGACATCGACGCCGCCATCGACAAGCATTGGAAAGGCCTGCTCGCCACTGGACCCACGCCGGAGAAGAAAAAAGAGGCCGAGCGCATCAAGGCCGTCATCAAAACCGGCCTCGGCGATGCCGAGAAAGGCAAACTGCAATTCACCGCCCGCTGCGCCGTCTGCCACAAGCTCTTCGGCGAAGGCGGAGCCATCGGCCCCGAGCTCACCGGCTACGACCGCAGCAACGCCGACGTCTGGCTCGACAACCTTTTCACCCCCAGCCTCGAAATTCGCGAAGGCTTTGGCACCTACAACGTGACGACCAAGGGCGGCCAGCTCCTCACCGGCCTCATGGATGCGCAGGATGGCCAAGGCATCGTCCTCAAAGACCTCGCCGGAAACAAAACCGCCATCAAACAATCCGACATCGAGAAGCTCGAAGCCTCCCCCATCTCCCTCATGCCCGAAGGCCTCACTGCAGGCATGAGCGACGCCGATTTGAAGGACTTCTTTGCCTATCTGATGCGGAAGTAGAACGAGTTTTCCTACTCGTTCCATGGCGGCAGTGCCTAACTACAGGTCGTCTCACTGCGCCCATTCTTCCTCAAAGTAACGGACGAGGGCTTGGTTGCTGAGGTGGTTCGTTTCGGTGGTGAGGCGGGCCATGTCAGGCGGGAAGCGGGGTAGCTGGGCGAGGGTTTCTTCGTTGATGAAACGCAGGCCCTCCGGGAGAGAGGCGGGAGCGCTGAGTGGCTTGTGGGAGGCGAGGATGAAGCCCCATTCACCAAAGCTGGGCACGAAGCTGTGATACGGCTCGGTGTGGAGGCCGCTGGCTTGCAGGGTGGCATCGACACACCAGAAGGATTTCCGCGCGACGAAGGGCGAGGTGCTTTGCACGACGACGGCGGCCTCGGCGCTCATACTGCGGCGCAGGCGCTGGTAAAAGGTGGTGCTGTAGAGCTTGCCGAGGGAGAAGTTCGATGGATCGGGGAAGTCGATGATGACGAAGTCGAAAGGACCTCTCTGCTCGCCGAGCCAGATGAAGGCGTCGGCATTCTCGACCTTCACGCGAGGGCTGGTGAGGGCGTTTTGATTGTGTGGGGTTAGCAGTTCGTTGGTGGCAAAGAGCCGCGTCATGGCCGGATCGAGATCGACGAGTGTGATGCTCTCGATGCGTGGGTAGCGCAGCACCTCGCGGGCGGCCAAGCCATCGCCGCCGCCGAGGATGAGGACGTTTTTGGCGTTTGGAAGCCGTGACAGGCCGGGATGCACGAGGGCCTCGTGGTAGCGATATTCATCCTTCGTGCTGAATTGCAGGTTGCTGTTGAGGTAGAGGCGCAGCTCGTGCTTCGAGGCGGTGAGCACGATGCGCTGGTAAGGCGTCGATTCGGCATAGATGACCGGATCGGGAAAGGCGGCGATCTCTCCCCAGCGGGTGATTTTTTCGCCAGAAAGCATGCCAGCGATCAAAATGGCCGAAACGCTCACGCCAGTGAGCCACAGGCCGTTTTTCTTCGGCAATTCATGCCTCAGCATGCGCAGCGTGAGGAGGCCGACGGCGGCATTGATGAGGCCAAAAAGGAAGGCGGACCTCACGAGGCCCAGATGGGGCATCAAAACGAGCGGAAAAAGCAGCGAGGCGAGCAAGGCCCCGATGTAGTCGAAGCTAAAAACATTCGAGACGAGGTCTTTGAAGGCGAAACGGCCTTCCAGCACGCGGAGCAGCAGGGGAATCTCCAGACCGACGAGGGCTCCAATGAGGAAGACGATGCTGTAAAGCGGGATACGGAAGGAGATGCTCCAGCCAAACAGCAGGAAGAGCAGCGCCGCGGAGCATCCGCCTAGCAGCGCGATCATGAACTCGACGCGGATGAAGGTGCCGATGAGGTTTCCGGTGAAGAATCGCGAGAACCACGAGCCCACACCCATGGCAAAGAGATACACGCCGATGACCGTGGAAAACTGCGTCACCGAATCTCCGAGCAGATAGCTGGCCAGCGTCCCGGCGATGAGCTCATAGACCAGCCCACACGTCGCGATGGCGAAGACGGAGAGCAGGAGAAGCCAGGGCTTTGGCGGAGAAGACATGAGGGATGACGAAAGCGCGGATTCGGCATTCGTCATTCGGGTTTCGTCATTTGCTGACCTGTTGTGGCTGGCTAGTGATCTAGCCATGAGCGTTCCAGACGAGCATCTTTCCTCCCGCCGTGTTTTAAAGTCGCGTGATCAAGCGTGGGCGAAGTCGCTGGCGGGCTTATGCGTGCGCCTTGGGCTGCCGCCGAATGTCATTTCGATCTTCAGCATGGTGTTTGCTGCCGGGGCATGGTGGATCTTCATGCATGCAGGCGATCAGACCGGGCCGTGGATCATGGCCGCGTGGTTCGGAGCCATTGCCTGCATGCAGATGCGGCTCGTGTGCAATCTGCTGGATGGCATGGTGGCGGTGGAAGGCGGGAAAGGCTCGCCCGCTGGAGTGATTTACAACGATGCGCCCGACCGGCTGGCGGATGTGCTGATCTTAGTCGGCGCGGGTTACAGTGGTGCTGGGGAGCCGGGCGTGGTGAAGCTCTTTGACATGATTCCGCTCGGCTGGTGCGCTGCCTCTACGGCGATGGGCACGGCTTATGTGCGCACACTGGGAGCTGCCTTGACGGGAACGCATGATTTTCGCGGTCCGATGGCGAAGCAGCACCGCATGGCGGTGCTGACGGTCGGCTCGCTCATCGAGCTGGGCCAGCATCTGGCTCAAATGGAACGCTGGGGCATCAAGCTGGCGCTGACGGTGATCTTCCTCGGTGGCCTGCTCACCTGCTGGCGGCGGCTGGTTGTGATGAATGCTACTTTGATGAAAAAAGACTGAAATAAAACGGCGGCGAATGCATCTTAGCGATGCGCGAATGCGCAACACCCACCCTATGAAAAAGCTCCTCACTCTCTTCCTTGCTGCCTTTACCGCCTCCGCTCTCGCCAGCGATTTCCCGAAGGGCAGCCCAATTTTCAAAACCAGCGCCACCGAGGCCATCGCCGCAGGCAAAGCCGAGGGCAAACCGGTCATCCTCGTCTTCTCTGCCTCTTGGTGCCCACCCTGCCAGATGATGAAAAAGGAAGTCTATCCCAGCAAGCAGGTGAAGGGTTATCACGACCAGTTCATCTGGGCTTACCTCGACGTGGATGAGGATTCCAATAGCAAGGCGGCCACCAAGGCGGGCGTGGACGGCATCCCGCACATCCAGATCTTGAGTCCTGAAGGCAAGGAAGTGGCGAAACAGGTAGGCAGCTCCGCTCCGGAGGATTTTGCCAAGAAACTCAAAGGCGTGCTTGCCAAGACCAAGAAGGCGGAGTGATCTCCGTTTAGAGCATTGACTTCATCGTGAGGAGGTCAGGGTGGTCCCACCTTGACCTCTTTTCGTATCCACAGATCTCCACGCCACTCTCCATCCGACCATGAAACGCCGTTCTTTCCTCGCCGCTGCCGCTTCCGCTCTTGCTGTCACGCGTCTCGATGCTCAAAACATCGCCAAAGCCGCCTCTGATCCCGCCTACAAGATTAAAAACCACGGCATTAAGCACACACTCATGGGCTGGTGCTGGAAGCCGATGGATACGCTGGAACTGGCAAAGCATGCGAAAGAGATCGGCCTTGTCGGCATCGAGGGCATCGATTCGAAACTCTACCCGGATGTGAAAAAGCTGGGCTTGGAGATCTCGCTCGTCGGCAGCCACGGCTTTGCCAAAGGCCCCTGCAATCCCGCCTTCCACGATGAGGTCGTCACCAAGCTCACTGAATCGATCAATCTCGCCGCTGATGTGGGCAGCAAGAAGGTAATCACCTTCACCGGCATGAAATTTGACGGCATGGACCGCGATATGGCCATCGACGCTTGCCTCAGCACTTGGAAAGAGGTCCTGCCTCTGGCGGAGAAAAAGGGCGTCACGCTTGTTTTGGAACATCTGAACTCCCGCGACAGCTCCCACCCGATGAAAGGCCATCCGGGTTACTTCGGCGATGACGTCGATTTCTGCGTCGATTTGATCAAGAACATCGGCAGTCCGAACTTCAAGCTGCTCTTCGACATCTACCATGTGAGCATCATGAATGGCGACATCATCCGCCGCCTGCGCCAGCACGCCGAATACATCGGTCACCTGCACACGGCGGGCAATCCGGGGCGCTGCGAACTCGACGAGCATCAGGAGATCAATTATCCCGCCGTCATGCAGGCCGTGTTGGAGATCGGTTATCACGACTTCGTCGCGCATGAATTCATCCCCACCTGGGACGATCCCATCCTCGCCCTCCGCCACGCGGCGATGGTGTGTGACGTGTGAGGCTTAATGAATGTAGAACGGGTTTTCCAACCCGTGCGGCTCGGGGAATGAACGGGTTAAAAACCTGTTCCACTTTCTTCGATCTTGAAGGTGCGCCTGTTCCGTGGAGAGTCTCTGCATGGACACTCTTCCCAAGATCTACGATAAACAGCCTGTCGCCCTCGAACTTCCTGCCGGAGACCATTGGTGGTGCGCCTGCGGTTTGAGCGGGCATCAGCCGAGCTGCGATGGCTCGCACAAAGGCACCGGGCTCGGCCCGAAGAAGTTTACACTGACTGAGCCGAAGAAGGTCTGGCTGTGCAATTGCAAGCACTCGAAGAATCCACCCTTCTGCGATGGTTCGCACAAAGCGCTCTGAGGCTGGAGTGATTCGCAGGAATAATCCGCCTTCGGCGTTCTCCTACGCTCAACCATCCCCATGACCTTGCTCCGCCTGACCCTCGCCTCCTTGCTCGCTTTTGCTGGCTTGGCCTATTCGCAAAATTTCGGCCTCACCGTGCCGGGAGAGAAAAAAGAAAGCGTCTCGGTGGCGCTGGTGAGCGAACTGAAGGCTGCGGCACCTGGAAAAGCATTTCGAGTGGCGGTGAAGCTCGTTCACGAGCCTCACTTTCACACTTATGGCAGGGTCATCGCCAAAGGCGTGACGGGCAAACCGACGAAGCTCGTGTGGACACTGCCGGAAGGCTGGATCGCTGAGGACATGGAATGGCCGGTGACGACCTCGTTTGAGTCCTTTGGCGTGAAAGCGGATGGCTATGAAGGAACGGTGCATCTACCCACCAAGATCACACCGCCCGCCAATGCTGCCGTCGGAAGGAGCGTGAGTCTCCAGGTGAAGGTGGACGGCCTCGTCTGTGATGACAAAAGCTGTCTGCCCTTCAAGAAAGATGCCTCGCTGACGCTTTCCATCGCTGCGACGGCGCAGGTGGATGAGGCGGTGAAGAATGTGTTTCCTGCTTTGCCTGCTGTGGAGGCTCCAAAGGTCGAAAAAGCCACCGCGAAGGGCGAAGCGGATGAGCCGCCGACGTTTCTGTTTTTGATGATCTCGGCCTTTATCGGCGGTTTGATCCTCAACATCATGCCCTGCGTGTTTCCGGTGCTCGGTATCAAGGTGGTCAGTATTGTACAGCAGGCTGGCGAGGATCGGAAGCAGGTGGTGATGCACGGCCTGATCTACACGCTGGGCATTCTGTTCTCCTTTTGGGTGCTCGGCGGGTTCGTGGTGGCTCTCGGCAAGGCCTGGGGCTTCCAGCTTCAATCGGCGGGCTTTAATTTCAGTCTCGCGGCTTTCTTCCTGATCTTCGGCCTGAACATGGCGGGCGTTTTTGAGATCGGTGTCTCCGCTGTGGGCGTGGGGCAGAACCTTCAAACGAAGCACGGCCTCGGCGGCTCGTTCTTCTCTGGCCTTCTCGCCACGGTGGTCTCCACGCCATGCTCCGCACCGTTTCTCGGCACGGCGCTTGGCTTTGCGGTGAAACTGCCCGCCGCAGAGGCGATGCTGCTCTTTAGCCTCATCGGCCTCGGGCTGGCGAGCCCCTTCCTTTTGCTCTCCGCTTTTCCCTCGCTGGTGAAGGTGCTGCCCCGTCCGGGAGCGTGGATGGAGAGCTTCAAGCAGGGCATGTCGTTTCTGCTTTTCGGAACCGTCGTTTACATGCTGTGGGTGCTCACGGCGATGGTGGAAGGTCTGCCGCTGCTGTGGGTGATGCTGGCGCTGGTGCTTATTGCCATGGCGTGCTGGGTTTATGGTCGCTGGTCACTCCCACACAGGCCCGCTGGCACACGCGTGAAGGCGGTCATTGTTTCACTGGCGCTAATGACGGGCGGTGTGGTGCTCGGCTGGCCGCCGAAGATGGAGAAGCAAGGCCACGGTGGCATCATTCATGAGTTTGGCCTCGACTGGCAGCCCTGGAGCGAGGCGAAGGTGCAGGAACTTCTCGCCGCCGGTAAACCAGTGTACATCGACTACACGGCCAAATGGTGCCTCACCTGCCAGGTGAACAAGCGGGTGTATTCCAATGCCAGCCTTCATACGCTTTTCAAAAAGCATGACGTGGTCACGATGCGTGCCGATTTCACCAATGAAGAGCCTGAAATTAAGAAGTCCTTCGAAGCGCTCGGCAAAGGCGCGGTGCCCGTGAATGTGCTGCACATTCCAGGCAAGTCTGAGCCGGTGCTGCTGCCGGAATTGCTCTCGGTCGATAACATGACCATGGCTCTCAACCAAATTCCTGCCCGCTAATGCTTCGCCGCAGTGCCATCCTCGCTTTGCTTTTTGCCGTCTTCGCTTTCGGTGAGGAGACTCCGCGAAAGCGAGAGACGCTCATGCTGTTGCCGGAGCCTTTTGCGTTGAGAAATGCGCTCTCAATCGTGCCTGTGGGTGCCAAGCAAACGGTGCTCACCCCGGCTCGTGAGAAGGTGGGCACGCCTGGAAGCATCGAAGCCTATCCAGTGGAAGATTTTGCCACGCTGGGCCTGAGCGCAGAAACCTTCGCCAAACGTGCTGCGGCCGCCGCAGACAAGCGCCTCGCCACCCTGAAGCCAGATATCATTCGCGATGAGCAGGGTCGCGTGCTTTACGCGGTGTATCGCGGCGAGTCGGAGCAGTTCGCCTCGCTGCTGGTGGCTCCATCTTTGACGAAGCTGTTTGAGCCAATGTTTGGCAAGGAGCTGTGGGCGGCTCTGCCGGATCGGCATGCACTTTACATCTTCCCGGCACAGTCCGCTGTGCTGGAGGAGTTCAGCCCGGATCTTGCCAGCCGCTATATGGAGGAGCCTTTTGCGGCGAGCGGAGAAATCTTCTCGCTGAAGTCTGGCGAAGAGCCGCGAGTCATCGCCTCCTTCGCAGGTGAGCCACGCGAGGAGCGGAGATAAACTTCGCGATGGTTGACGGCAGCCGCACTTTTTGAACAATGGGCGGCATGAGTGAAGGAGTTTCCAATGATTTGACTGCGAACGCGGAAGTCTCGATGTGCTCGCGATTGAGCGTGTGGCTGGATGCGAGGTCGCAGGAGCTGCGCCTCACGCGTTTCATGCTGCTCAGGTTCACCGGGTTGGTGTGGTTCATCGCGTTCCTTTCGGCGGCGCAGCAGTTCATTCCGTTGATCGGGCATGACGGGCTGTTGCCAGCCGATTTGATGGTGAAACGGGTGGTGGAGCGCTTCGACGGGCCGTGGGCGGTCTTTTGGGAGGCCCCTTCGATCTTCTGGTTTCATTGCAGCGATGCGATGATTCAGGTGGTGACCTGGACGGGCGTGGTGATCTCCTTTCTCGTGCTCTGCGGCTATGCGAACGCGATCATGATGTTCGTGCTGTGGGCGTTGTATATGTCCCTGCTACCCATCGGCCAGGAATGGTTATCGTATGGCTGGGATATTCAAATCCTCGAAACGGGCTTTCTTGGCATGATGCTGTGCCCGCTGCTCGATCCGCGACCGTTTCCCAAGCGGGCGCCGCCGGTGCTGATCATCTGGCTGTATCGCTGGCTGATCTTCCGCATCATGCTCGGCGCAGGGCTGATCAAATGGCGTGGCGATACCTGCTGGCGGGATCTGACGGCACTTTACTACCACTACGAGACGCAGCCGGTTCCGAATCCGCTGAGCCCTTTCCTGCATGCCATGCCCAAGTGGTTTCATCACGCTGGCGTGGTCTGGAATCACGTCGTGGAGTTGATCGTGCCGTGGTTTGGTTTCGTTGGTCGCTGGCCGCGGCACATCGCCGGGTTCCTGATGACGAGCTTCATGGTGATCCTCATCTTCAGTGGAAACCTGTCGTTCCTGAACTGGCTCACGATCATTCCGGCGCTGGCCTGTTTTGATGATGCGTTTTGGCGTCGGGTGCTGCCCAAGGTCATCGTGCGGGCGGCGGAGAGATCGGCGGTGGAAGGTCAAAAGACGCCGGTGAGTAATTGGGTAACTTCGCTGCTTTACGCAGGCGTGGTGGCATGGTTGAGCTGGGGTCCAGTGAAGAACCTGATTTCCTCCGATCAGGCCATGAACACCTCCTTTGACCGCCTTCACCTCGTGAACA
>JBEIGR010000163.1:0-9615 GCA_040381795.1 Verrucomicrobiaceae bacterium
CGGCTAGCGATGGCGGAGAGGGAGGGATTCGAACCCTCGGTTGCCTTTCGACAACGTCTGATTTCGAGTCAGGTGCCTTCAACCACTCAGCCACCTCTCCTTCGAATCGCGAGCGGTGGCGAGACTAGCGCCCGGCTCAGGTATTGCAAGGCATGCTTCCACCATTTTCCGTGCAAATAACCGGCCCGCCGCCAAGATGCCGCCCATGGCCACTGAGCAACGCGATTGGTATGACACGCCCCTCTATTATGACATCATCTTCGACGACGGCACGAAGCAGGAAGCCGATTTCCTCGAAAGCGCTCTCGTGAAGCACGGTGGCAAAGGGAAACGCCTTCTTGAACCTGCCTGTGGCAGCGGCCGCCTAGCGCTGGAGATGGCTGGCCGGGGCTGGGACGTGAGCGGCTTCGATGGGAATGCGCACATGATCGCCTTTGCGAAGGAACGAATCGTCAAAGCAGGGCTTAAGGCCGCTTTGTGGGAGGATTGGATGCAGAGCTTCACGCTGCCGAAAGGCGTTCGTGGCAGCTTTGATATGGCGCACTGCTTCGTGAGCACTTTCAAATATCTCCACACAGAAAACGACGCTGCCGAGTGCCTGTGCCGGGTGGCTGCGTGCCTGCGAAAAGGCGGCTTCTTCTTCCTCGGCCTGCATTTGACCGATTACGACCGCAACGGGCCGGAGCATGAACGCTGGGTGGCAAGGCGCGGCTCCATCGAGGTCGTTTGCAACACCCATACCTGGGAAGCCGATCGCAAGACACGCCTCGAAGACCTCCGCACGCGGCTGAAAATCACCGATTCAGGCCGCACACATCTTCAAGAGACCCGCTGGCAGTTCCGCACCTACAGTGCCGCCCAGCTCAAGAACCTCCTGCGCAAGGTGCCGGAGCTTGAGTTCATCGAATGCTACGATTTCACCTACGACCTCACCGAGCCACGCCAACTCGATGACAGCTACGCCGATGTGCTTCTCGTGCTGCGCAAAAGGTAAGCCGTGTTTGAAAACCTGCCGGCGACGATCAGGCGAAGCAAAGTGGCCATCTCGCTCCGCGAGATGAGTGGGACGTTGGGCGCACTCAACGGTTCACGAAGTCCAGGCATCCTTCATGTTGGCGAAAGCCCTTTGCTCATCTCGACGGAGCGAGATGGCTACTTTGCTGCCGCATCATTCGAGTGCCCCAGATGGCTTTCAAAATGCCCTAGCCGCCTCAGCGTGTATCCGCCGGCAGCAGGATCGGGATTCCATCGTCGATGACGAAAACACGCGAGCCATTCTCGGTGATGAGCGCGGCTTTGACGCCGTGCTTCGCGCATTCCTCCGCTGTCGCACGCCGCAGCGGCTGATGCGTGTCCGGGCAGCGCATCAGCGGGAGGAAGTCTTCGAGCCAGGTGGTATCGCTCATCAATATTCAGCCATGGATGGATCAATCTCCCGCGCCCAGGCGATGATGCCGCCGGAGATGTTCCAGACGTCGTTGAAACCCAGCTCGCGCAGCCGGCTCACGGCGCGGGCGCTGCGGCCGCCGCTTTTGCAGTGAACGAGGATGCGTTTGTCCTTCGGCAGCTCGCTGGTGCGGTTTTCCAGCTCACCGAGGGGGATGAGCGTGGCGCCTGCGATGCGGCAGATGGATTGCTCGTGTGGCTCGCGCACATCGAGAAGGAAATGGTCGTCTCCGGCATCGCGGAGCTCTTTGAGTTCGTGAACGGTCATGGCTGGGAGGTCGGGAGCTGCTGCGGGGGATTTGGGGATT
This sequence comes from Verrucomicrobiaceae bacterium, assembly GCA_040381795.1. GTDB lineage: Bacteria > Verrucomicrobiota > Verrucomicrobiia > Verrucomicrobiales > Verrucomicrobiaceae > Prosthecobacter. The sequence continues at coordinate 1,755 of JBEIGR010000163.1, forward strand.
CCGCAGAAGCCCTCGTAATCGATGGGTTGGGTGATGGTGGGTTGGTCGCCGCACACCGGACAGTCCGGATCGCGGCGCAGGGTAAGCGTGCGGAAGCGCATGCTCAGCGTATCGAGATGAAGAAGCTTGCCCAGCAGCGGCTGGCCGATGCCGGTGATGAGTTTGATCGCCTCCAGCGCCTGCATGCTGCCAATGATGCCTGGCAGCACACCGAGCACACCGCCTTCCGCACATGATGGCACGAGGCCGGGCGGCGGCGGCTGTGGGCACATGCAGCGATAGCACGGCGCACCGAGATGCGGCGCGAAGACGCCCACCTGCCCGTCAAAGCGCAGGATGCTGCCGTACACGTTTGGCTTCCTCAGCCACACAGCCACATCGTTGCTCAGGTAGCGAGTGGGGAAGTTGTCCGTGCCGTCGATGATCACATCGTAATCGGCGGCGATGCGCATCGCGTTCTCGGCAGTGAAGCGCTCGGGATAAAGCTGCACATGGAGATGCGGATTGATGTCCAGCAGGCGCTCGCGAGCTGCGTCGAGCTTTTTGCGTCCGAGGTCTTTTTGCCCAAAGAGAATCTGCCGCTGCAAATTGGTCACCTCCACGACATCCGGGTCCACGAGGCCCAACCCGCCGATGCCTGCTGCCGCCAGGTACATCGTGATCGGCGACCCCAGGCCGCCCGCGCCGATGCACAGCACCCGCGCCGCCTTCAGCTTCCGCTGCCCCTCGATCCCGAATTCGGGAATCGCGAGGTGACGCGCATAGCGGCGCAGTTCGTCAGGGTTGAGGTCAGGCATGGTTGGGGGCTGCACGATGGCATGCCATGGCTCAGGCGCAACGATTCCAGCGGTTGCGGGCGAGAATGCGCCGCCTAATCTCCCCTCATGCCTGATTGGACTCCCCCAACCCCTGTCAATCTGGTCGATCTCGGCTTCATGGACTCGCGTTCGAAGCTCATCGACCTCGCCGCCTTCCTCGACCGCGTCCAAAAAGCCGGTCAGGATGGCGACTTCCGCGTCCAGGCCCTCAAGAACGCCCTCACGCTGCTCTCCCAAGACAAACCACAGCGTGCCAAAGACGTCCTCCTCAGCTTCAGCGATCCCAGCACCGAACCCATCGCCCAGGCCACCATGCAAGGCGCCATCGGTGCCTTCAAAGCCTGATCCCCTATCTCTCATCTCTGATCCCTCATCCCGCGATGAACTACATCGAACCCCACGGCCACATGGTCAGCCGCACCACGGACGACTACGAGCGCATGGCGCTCGCCGGTTGCCAGGCCATCTGCGAACCCGCCTTCTGGGCCGGCTTTGACCGCGCCAGCGCCGACGGCTTCTACGACTACTTCCGCCAGATCACCGAGTATGAGCCGAAGCGTGCCGCGAAGTTCGGCATCAAGCACTTCTGCTGGCTCTGCATCAATCCCAAGGAGGCCGAGGACACCAAGCTCGCCGAAGAAGTCATCGCCCTCATCCCGCAGTTCATCGACAAGCCGGGCGTGCTCGGCATCGGCGAAATCGGCTTGAACAAAAACAGCCGCAACGAGCTGAAAATCTTCGAGCAGCATGTGCAGGTGGCGCAGGACTTCGATCAGCTCGTGCTCATCCACACTCCGCACCTTGAGGACAAGCTCAAAGGCACGCGCCTCATCGTCGAGGCGCTGAAAAACTTCCCCAAGATCAAACCGGAGCGTGTCATCATCGATCATGTCGAGGAGCACACCATTGATCATGTGCTCGATCACGGCTTCTGGGCCGGCATCACGCTCTATCCCGAGAGCAAATGCACGCCGAACCGCGCTATCGATATGCTGGAGCACCGCCATGCCGAGCGCATCTGGATGAACAGCGCCTGCGACTGGGGCATCAGCGATCCCCTCGCCGTCCCCAAGACCATGCAAGCCATGCGCCACCGCGGCTGGACCCCCGAGATGATCCAACGCGTCGCCTGGGACAACCCCCGCGCGTTCATGGGGCAGTGTGAGAAGTTCACGCTGTGATTAGAGTGGTCTCACCGCGACCACGGCGGATTAAAACGGCTCTTACTTCACATAGTCCCCACCTTTGAGGCTCTTCAAAACGGACTCTTGCCACGTGCGGAGCTTGGTTTGGAGTTGTTGGACTCGCTCCGGTTGCTGGTTGGCGAGGTCGTTTTTCTCCTCGGGGTCGGCTTCGAGGTCGAAGAGTTCGGTTTTGGCATGGGCGGCTTTTTTGCCGTCGTGGATGACGAGCTTGTGGCGACCATCGAGGATGGCGCGGGGGCCGAGGAAGTCTGCGCCGGTGATCTCGCCGGGGTGGCGGATGTTTTTGAAGTCACGCGTGGCCTTGCCGCCGGAGAGCTTGGCGAGCGGGGTGGTGCCTTCCTGCTGCTTTGGGTCGATGTAGGGCTCGGTTTGGAGGCCGTTGAAGCGGGCGGTGTTGTAGTCCCAGAGGAAGATGGGTGACGGGCGCTCGGTCATCGTGCCATCGAGCACGGGCGTGAGGTCGATGCCATCGAGCGGGCGTTTGGGCAACGGCTGGCCGGTGAGCGAGCAAAGCGTGGGTAGCAGATCGCTGGTGTGCGCGACGACCTGGCTCGTGCGCGGTGCTTGGATGCGTGCTGGCCACTCGATGAGGCCGGGGACGAGCGTGCCGCCTTCATACATCTGGCCCTTCACGCCGCGATGTGGCCGCACGAGCGATCCATCGGCGGAGGTGCCGTTGTCGCCGCAGTAAAAGAGCAGCGTGTCCTCACGCAGGCCGGTGGCGGCGAGATGTTTTCTCAATTGTCCGATGGCGCGGTCCATGGCGGTGATCTCGGCGTAGCGCTCACGCAGCACCTCGCCCTGCGGTCGCGTGACGGGAGCGCCGGTTTCGTTCGAGGTGAGGCGCACTTTGTTCTTCGCGTATTTCGCGGGCAGATCGTCGTAGAGCGCCAAATCCTGTGGCAGACCGCTGTAAGGCTCATGCGGCGAGCCGAACCAGATGACGGTTAAAAACGGCTTCGTGTCCTTCTTCACGCGGTCGATGAATTGAATGGCCTCGCGCACGAGGATCTCGGAGCTTTCGCCTTCAAAGACCTGCGGCGGGCCGCCGTTGCGTGAGAGCGAGGGATTCAGCTCGAAGAAGTTGTCATGCGAGAGCCACTCATGAAAGCCCATCGCGCCCGGATTCGTCGGCGAGCCCGCTTTGACGGTGCCGACATGCCATTTGCCGAAATGCGCGCACTGGAAGCCCGCTTTGCTCAGCACATGCGCCACGGTGATCTCCTCCGGCCGGAGCGACCAGCCCGGCGCGAAAGTGCCCATGCGGTTCGGATGCCGCCCAGTGAGAAAACTCGCCCGCGTCGGCGAGCAACTCGGATGCGCCGAGTGAAACCGCTCCAGCCGCAGCCCCTGCGCCGCCATTTCATCGAGCGTGGGCGTCTTCACATGCGGATGCCCGTGATAGCCCGTCTCCTCCCAGCCGTGATCATCGCCCATCATGAGGATGATGTTCGGTGCGGCGAAGAGCGAAGGGCAAAGGGCGAAGAGAAAGAAAGCGAGGAGCTTCATGGTCGGCTAAAAACGTGCGCGGAGGCCGCATCTCCCACTTTCCGCACGGCTCAGCATCAAATCGCCACCACATCGCATCGTCACTCTTTGGCGGCTTTGCGGTTGGGTTTGTTCACGACGATGGGCGAGTCGTTCTTTTGCGGCGCACCGGCCGTGCTGCGGCCATCGGTGATGATGTCGTTGAGCAGCTTCGTGAGGCGTTGCACGACTTCGGGATGCTTGTCGTGCAGGTTGGTGGTTTCGGCGGGGTCGGTGCTCAGGTCGTAGAGTTGCACGGCGGGCAGGCCTTGTTTGGCGGCGTCGGCATCGCCGGGCTTTCCCCAGCCGCCGCTGCCGGGGCAGAGGGCGAGTTTCCAGTTTCCCTGACGGATGGCAAAGCGTCCGCTGATGCTGTGATGCACGACATGATCATGCAGCGGCGCTTTGGCCTCGCCAAGCAATGCGGGCAGAAGGCTCACGCTGTCCTCGGCGGCGTTGTCGGGCAGTTTCGCCTCAAGAATGGCCGCGCAGGTAGCGAGGAAGTCGGTGTGGCAGATGGTTTGCGTGCTTTGTGAGCCTGCGGCGATCTTTCCGGGCCAGCGCACGAAAAACGGCACGCGATGCCCGCCCTCCCAGATGTCGGCTTTGTAGCCGCAAAAGTCCGCACTGGCGAAGTGGCCGCTTTTTTCGAGCTGCGTGGTCTTGGCGGCAGGTGAACAGCCGTTGTCGGAGCTGAAGAAGACGAGGGTGTTTTCTGCGAGCCGATGCTGATCGAGCGCGGCGAGCACATCGCCGACGATGGCATCGGTTTGCATCACGAAGTCCGCGTAGTCGCCGAGGCCGCTTTTGCCCTGCCACGTGGCGGAGGGCACGATGGGCGTGTGCGGTGAGGTGAGCGGCAGGTAGAGGAAAAAAGGCGCGTCCGACTTTGCGTAGGCCGCGAGGTGGCTCACGGCGCGTGCGCCGAGCCGAGGAAGCATGTCGATGGTCTCGATGTGCTCGATGACGCGGTCGTTTTCGATGAGCGACGACATGGTGCGTGCGTTCGAGCAGCCAAAGTAGAGGTCGAAGCCACGTGTCGTCGGTCCGCCGATGATCCGAGCGCCCACCGGCAAGCCTGAGCGGCCTTTGGTCTTCATTGGATCCGCATCGGACTGGAATCCGAGATGCCATTTGCCGATGCAGGCAGTGCTGTAGCCGTGTTGTTTGAGAAAACCGGCCACCGTGAGCCGGTCGGCGGCGATGAGCGGCTCGTCGTTGCCACCATCGAGCACGCCGCTTTGGAGCCGTGTGCGCCACGCGTAGCGGCCGGTCAGCAATCCATACCGTGTGGGCGTGCACACCGACGATCCGCTATGCGCATCCGTGAACGTCATGCCCTGCGCGGCCAGCCGGTCGAGATGCGGCGTGGCGATCTTTCCGCGCTGCGGATTCAGGCAATGCACATCGCCGTAACCGAGGTCATCGGCGAGGATGTAGAGGACGTTCGGCTTCGCCGACAATGACGAATGCAGAAGGACGAATGAAGAAAAAAGCAGCAGGAAGGGTTTCATGGAGCTGTTGGGGTCACTTGGATCTCATCGAGCTCGATGCCGGCCTCGCCGCCGTTTTGCATCCAGAGGAGTTTGCGCTTGGCGGCGTTGAAATTGGGCCGCGTGAGCGTTTTGGACCATGTTTGGCCGTCTAGGGTGATGATGACCTCTTCGCCGCGGAAGATGAGTTTCACCTCGCGCCACGTGTTGGCGGTCAGATCGACTTTTTCGAGCGGGAAGACTTCGTTCAGGCGATAAGCGCCACTCTTCTTGTCCGGTGGACGGCCATTTCCCTGACGAAGCGGATGATTTGCGTCTTTGGAATGCGCATCGACCTGCATCTGCACCCCGTCACGCACCAGTTTGACGCGCAGCATGTGGTCCTCGCTGCCGAATCCATCGTCGCCATCGACGAAGAACCACAACCAGCCGCCCGCTGCGAGATGGCGATAGCGAAAGGAAATCGTGAGGTCCTTCCCATCGACCGGCAGATAGACCATGGGCGGATATTTCCCGCCGCTGGAGCCACGCGTCCACAGCACGCCATCTCGCACGCTGGAGTTCTTGTTCGGGATCGGCGTCAGAAAGCGCTTCGCATCAAACTCTGGCCCAAAGGTTTCATGAACTGGCTCGAAAGCGATACTGGTGGAGACGAAAAGGAAGAGGAAAAGAAGTCGCGGCATGCCGCTGGAACGAGCGAGGCATCGCGAGTCTAGCGTCAGCAGCGCTTCCAAGTTGTTTCTGGAATGATTGTTCTTTAAATGGAGACCTCGGTATCATCATCGCCTGCATCGCTGAGGGCTTTGAGGATCATGCCTGCTGCGACGGTGTTATTCGTCTGCTCATCCACGAGGACGAAGCTGCCCGTGGTGCGGTTCTTCGAATAAGAATCAAAGAAGATGGGCGTGGCGCAGCGGATGCGCACGCAGCCGATGTCATTGAGGTGAAACTCTTTGTTCTCGCCGCTCTTTTCGAGGGTGCTGATGTTCACTTTGTAATGCACCTCGGTGACGACGGCGCGGACGTCATTCGTCGTGTGGCGCAGGTGGAAGCGACCACGCGTTTTGAGGGTCTTTTTGTCGGCGAACCAGCAGATCATGGCATCGAATTCTTCCGCTGCTTGCACGGGCTGATCTGCTTTGGCGATCATGCCGCCTCGGGAGGTATCGATCTCATCAGCGACGGTGATGCTGTAGCTGAGCTGTGGGATGGCCTCCGGCTGCGGGCCTTCGAAAGTGTGAATGCCGGTAATCTTCGTCTTCATCTCGGACGGATAGACCAAAACATCATCACCCACGCGGAAGGTGCCGCTGGCCATGCGGCCGGCAAAGCCACGATAGTCGTGCAGATTGCCTAGTTTGGCGTCTTCGCGGTCTGAAATGGGGCGCACGACCCACTGCACGGGGAAACGAGCCGCGTCGGCGGCGGTTTCGCTGTGCACCTGCACGGTTTCGAGGTGCTGGAGCAAGGATGGGCCGGTGTACCAAGGTGTGGCCTCGGATTTCTCGACCACGTTGTCGCCATTGAGAGCGCTCATCGGGATCGGCGTGACCTGTGGCAGGTTTTCGAGGCCGCTGGCGAACTTCATGTACTCGCCCACGATCTTGTCATAGACCGCCTGGTCGAAGTTCACGAGGTCCATCTTGTTCACGGCGAGAACGATGTGTCCGATGCGTAGCAAGCTCGCGAGGTAAGTGTGACGCATCGTCTGCTCGATCACGCCGAGACGGGCGTCGATCAAAATGATCGCCAAATCCGCCGTGGAGGCGCCGGTGACCATGTTGCGGGTGTATTGAATGTGCCCCGGCGTGTCGGCGATGATGAACTTCCGCTTCGGCGTGGCGAAGTAGCGATAGGCCACGTCAATCGTGATGCCCTGCTCGCGTTCCGCACGAAGGCCGTCGGTGAGCAACGCGAGATTCACATGCGCATCGCCACGACGCTTCGAGGATTCTTCGACCGCGAGGAGCTGGTCTTCGAAGATCGACTTTGAGTCGTAGAGCAAGCGGCCGATGAGCGTGCTTTTGCCGTCATCGACGGAGCCTGCGGTCGTGAAACGAAGAAGAGAAGATTCGGTGGGATTGACGAGAACGTCCATGGTTTGAAGGTGAGTGAGAAGAGTTACGAGAGATAAAGAAGCACAGGCTCCTGCGCATGTGCGGCGTCGCGAAAGAACGCCTTCAGACATTTGAAATGGTTGAGCACATAGGTGCGGTCAGACTCCGAGCCATTCCATCCTTCAGGATAGATCTCGGCTTTTCGAATGGCTTCGAGGTCAAATCGATTCCAGAGCGCGTCCTCAGTCATCGAAGACAGTGCGGCGTCTACCTCATCGACCTGTTCGGGTAGGAGATAGCGAGCGGGGCCATAAACCACTTCAACGTCACCAATCTCTTGACCTCCCATGACCACGTTACACCAAGGTTCGTCTCCGCCTGATGCATCTCCCGTGAGCAGGAAGTGAATGATTTGCCATGACTTGTCGATATCGAGGTGGCGGCCCACTTCGAACTCGCTGTCATCATCCGGGAACAGCAAATCGACAACCGACTCAGGTTCGCTGAGAACCTGGTCGAGCTGGTCATGCGTGACCCGAAGATAGCTGCCACACATCGACATAAATCAGAAGTACCCTTCCTTCTTGCGGTCCTCCATTGCCGTTTCGCTGCGTTTGTCGTCGGCGCGGGTGCCGCGTTCGGTTTGGCGGGCGGCGGCGACTTCGGCGACGATGTCGTCGATGGTGCTGGCGGTGGATTCGACGGCGCCGGTGCAGGTGGCGTCGCCGACGGTGCGGAAGCGGATGGTCATTTCATTCACG
>JBEIGR010000164.1:0-9502 GCA_040381795.1 Verrucomicrobiaceae bacterium
CCCGCGCCAGATACGACCACACTCGATGGCCGCCGCGTGTTCTTCAATACCTTCAGCGCCGAGGGTTTCACGATGCCTTCCGCCCTGCCCGGCTTCCGCCTGTGTGCCGAAGTGGTGCGTGAGCGCATCCTGAGCCGCTACTTTTTGCCGTTCACCGTCGCCGTGTGCGAGGCGGACCTCCGTGGCTGGCGTCCGGGCCAGAAGCCTGAGGACGCGCCGCACTTTGAGCAGCTCGCTCGCGCCATTTTCGACATGCCGCACGTGGCCGCCGCCTCGTATTCCTTCTCTCAGCCTGCGCAGTGGACCCAAGAGGACAAAATCAGCGGCCCGCTCAATGATCACGCCAAGACGAATCGTTTCGATATGAAACGCGAAGTCGCTGGCTCCATGAGCTACATCCACAGCGCTTTGCTCCCGGCTGGCAAAAGCGTCTCGCTCATGCTCTGGCCCTCCACCAGCGCACCCGGCTCCGACGCCCTCGATTTCTGCGCTCGCATCGGTGTGCAAAGCCTCACGCCCGCGCCTTCCCGTAGCGCCGGAGATTCCGCTGTGATCGCTATGACCACGGCGAACGAGGTCACCGCGAACAGTTGGATGCATGGCGAAAATGTGGAGGTCTTTGCCACCGCCGCGAGCCGTGCCGATGACCGCCCCACGCTCGATCAGCAGCTCGCCACCTTGCAGGCCGAGGTGAAAAACCCGCACCGCATCTCGCCGGTCGCTCTCAGCGCCTCCTTCCGCGATGTGCGTGATGATAAGGGCCTCGCCGATCTCACCAAGGCGCTCGACTGGTGCGCCGCCGAGCCGTTGCACGCCATAACCGCCGCCTCGTATGCCGCCAGCGTGCGTGATGCCGCCCGCACCCGCGTGTTGAAACTCGCCGAGCGTCATTGGATCGTGCTCAATGAAGGCCGTGCCCGCACCCTGCGCCTTGCTGCCAGCGCTGGCGTGCCGGACATGGCCCGCTGCGAAGGCATCAGCGGCTACACCGTGAGCCACGACCAGCTCTACATCCACACGATGGGTGAGCAGCGCAGCGAGATCGTCCTCACCGAAAAAGCCCCCGCCGTGCCGCACCTCCATCTCGAAGAATGCAGCGGCAAAATCGAGTTCCTCGAGCTGGCCTCCCGCCGCGCCACTTTCCAGGTCTATGACTGGCGTCAGGTCGAGGTCGTGCTCGGTGGCTTTGAGCCGCATGGCCTCTGCGCCTACACCGAAAACGGCCGCCCCTACTCCGCCAATGCCGACGCCAAAGGCATCGTGCGCCTCGATATCAGCCGCCAGGCCACCGTGCAGCTCCAATCGCTGCCGCCCGCCCCCGCCACCGCCGCGAACTGATTTCCTTCACCTCTTTCCACCTGCCGCTCATGCCTTCACCCAAACGCCCCAGCCTTTGCGAGAACCTTCCCATGCTCGTGCTGCTCTACGCCGCACTCGCCGGTGCCTGGGGCTGGCGTTTGCAGGCCTCGAAGCAACCGCCCGTCGATGAAACGCTGCAAGCCACCCGCGTCGAAGTGGTGAAACGCATCGCCAAACTGCCACCGCGTCGGCTTAATCCCGCGCTGTTTCAGCTCGGCATGCTGCCCGAAGGTGAAGTCAAAAACCTCGCCCGCTGGCTCGAAGAACCCTCCACGCCACGCCTGCGCCAGCTGACTGTGCAGAAAGGCCCCATGACTGACGCCGGCCCGCTGATTGCCGCCCTCATCCTCGCCGAAGTGCAGCGCAGTGATGCGCCCGCCCTCGATGAGATGCGTTTGCTTGTTTCCGCCGCTGGAGATCGCCTGGAAGAGCCGGTCAAAATGGAGGTGCTCGGCCTGCTCGCCCATCAGGCTTCCGAAACCGGAGATCTGCACCTCGCTACCGACATCTGGCTGCGCATCACCGAATCTCCCGCCGCCACTTGGAGCGAGGTCGAAGAGCTCGTCGAAGCCGCTCGTGCCGCCCGCCGGCCCGCCGCCGCCTTGAAAGTCGTTAAAGCATGGCTCGATCACGCCAAAGGCCATCTCACCAGCGGGCAGCTCCCGAAGGCGCAGGACATGCAAATGCAGCTTCTCATCGAGGGAGGCCGCGTCGCCGAGGCCAGCCGCATCGCCCGTGATGCCTTGCGTGCCCTTCCCGCCAAATCTGCCGTGCCTGAAATCATGCTCGAGCGGGCGCTGCGTGCCTCCACCGCCGCCGCTGAGTCCGGCGAGCTCCTTCCATGGATCGAGCGCCGCCTCCGCGAGCATCCCGAGCATGCCTGCACCTGGGAACAACTCGCCGTAGGCCGCGAAACCTCCGCCAGCTACCGTCACTGGCTCTGGCATGCCGCCAGCATTTCCGATCTCCAAAGCCTCCACGGCACCGCCTGCGATCTCTTCTTCCGCGTCGCTGCCATCGGCGATTTGAAGTGCCTCGGCCGTCTGCATGCCCTCGCGGTTCAAACGGGTCGCTCGAAGGATTTTTCCACCCTCGTCACATCCCTTCAAAACCGCCCGCAGGAGGCTTTGGGCCTCATTGACCTCGCCCGCGCCCTCGAAGCCGGTGGTGCCGCCGAGGCCGGACGCGATCTCCTTGCCGCCCATCTCAAAACGCAGCCCAAAGACCGCGATGCCGCCTTTGCCATGACGGAGATCGACGAAGCCAGCCGTGGCCCCGGCAGCTCGATGATCTTGTGGGATGGCTTCCTCCGCAAATTCCCGGAGGATGCCACCGCGCTGCGTCGCCTCGCCGCCTTGCAAGCCGCCGATGGTCAGCACCTACCCGCGCTGCGCTCGATGCAACGCATCGCCACCGAAAACCTCGCCGAGGCCGATCTTCGCCACATCGCCACGCTTGGCGAGATTCTCGACGACACCTCCGCCGCGTTGCAAGCCCGACAGATGATCGTCGAACGTCAGGAAAAGCCCTCCGTCGTCGACCTCATGGCCATCGCCGCCCTCACTCCGCAGCACGACGATCCCGCCCTCGCCCAGACTGCCCTCGCCGCCGCCGCCGAAAAAGCTCCGCAGATCAAACTCGTCAGCGAATGGCTCCAAAACTCCCGCCTCGGCACCGCCGGTGCCTTCAGCACCGCCATCGAACAAGTGAAGCCCGCCATCGAAGTGCCGCAAGAGGAGTGATAGGGAGGTAACTGGTCTGCGCCCCTGGGCAAACTGACGTTTGCCGCTACGAATCCAGCGAGAACCGCCGCGTAGAGGAAGTCGTCAGACTTCCCCGTGATGCGCCACGTGAGTCGGGAGGAGCGGAGATGAAACCCGAAGGAAACACTGGGCCACACATCATGCTGCTTGAGCATCGCTTCCGCGTCCCAACGCGAAGAAAGTCCCAGAATCCGTCGGACACCTTCCAAGCTCATGCAGCCCGCTGCATACGCTTTCACGGCCAGAGCTTCCAAGGGCAGCACGGGCTACTCAGCACCGCCATCAAGCGGTCTTCTTGCTGCCCACGGCCAGCACGCTGTTCACGAGCTGGATGAGCGCCTCACGCTGATAAGGCTTGGGCAAAGCGGCGGTGAAGCCGTAGGCGGCGCTGTCCTTCATCACGGGATCATCGCGGTAGCCGGAGGAGACGATGGCGAGGATCTGCGGATCGATGCGGCGCAGGTGCATCATCGTTTCACGACCACACATGCCATCGGGAATGGTGAGATCGAGGATGACGAGGTCATACGGCTGGCCTTTTTGCATGGCCTCCTGGTAAAGGCGGAGCGTTTCCTTGCCGTCGCCGGTCTCGTGGACCTCGTACTTGGCCCATTCGAGCGTGCGGCGGAGGAGGTCACGCACGAGGAGATCGTCTTCGAGGAGAAGAATGCGGTGGGAGGCGGATTTCGGCTTGGAGGCGGGGGTGGCGGGCTGGAGCGGCTGGCTGGGCGGCTGCACGAGGATGGCTTCCAAAGCGCGGCGCATGTCCGTGATGCTTTGATAACGCTGCGCACGATCTTGAATCATTGCCCGCGTCAAAATGCCGTCGATGCGGGCATCGAGACCGGGGCGAAGCTGCGAGGGTGGTAGCCAGGAGCCACGCGGCAGGGCACCGGTGAGCATTTGATACGCCATGACACCCACGGCGTAGATGTCGGCCCGGTGATCGACCTCGCGATGCATGTCGTATTGCTCGGGAGAGGCATACTCGGGGGTGCCCATGACCATGTGCGTCTCGGTGACCATGGTGGGCGTTTTGACGAAATTCTTCGCCAGGCCGAAGTCGGTCACTTTGACCTCGCCCTGGCGGGTGAGCATGATGTTCGCGGGTTTGATGTCGCGGTGCACGATGCCCTTTGAGTGGGCGTATTCGAGGGCCTGGCAGATCTGCGGGATGAGCTGGAGGGCCAGATCGGTGGTCATGCGGCCCTGGCGCATGATTTCGCCCATGTCCATGCCATCGACGAACTCCATCACGAAGTAGAGGAACTCGCTGCCGAGGTGACCGTAGTCGTAGATGGCGACGATGTTCGGGTGGCTGAGCTGGGCCATCGCCTTCGCCTCGCGGCGGAAGCGGTCTTCAAAGGCGTAGTCGTAGCCATCGCTCACTCGCAGGACCTTGATCGCCACCGGTCGGCCGAGGCTGAGCTGCGTGCCACGAAAGACCGTGCCCATGCCGCCCAGGCCCACGCGGGCCTGCACGGAGTAGCGCCCCAGCGGCATCATGCGCGTGATTTCCTCCACCGAGGGCGGTGAAAGGCGGTTCAGGACCGGGGGAGCGGCGGCGGGAGTCATGAGCTGGTTGTTTCTGGCTGTGAAACGGTACTCTGACACACACGGCGGCCTCCCGCCAAGGGTGAAATCAGATCACCGCCTTGAAATAGCCGAGATAAGCCAGCGCCGCACCGACGAGGATGGCGAGTTTCACCACCGAAGGGCCGGAGAGGATCTTTTTCTTCGCCAGCACCGGCAGGAAGCCAAGCACGAGCCACAGGGCGATCTTGATCCAGACCCACAGCGGCATCGAGCCCATGATGCCCATCTTCGCCAGCATGCCGAAACCGGACACGAGGCTCACGAGCAATCCAATCCCATGCCACATCATTGCCGATTTGGCCCGTTCGGAAGATAGCAGTCCGCCGTAGCCGACGAAGACGAGGATGAGGCCGATGAGATGGAGGTAATGGTAAAACTGGAGGGACATGGGTGCCGATGATGCCGCCGATAGCCGTCGGCTCAAGCGCCAAGGGCGCAAATTTTCCTCTGGCGTCATCTTGCTGGGCGACTTTGTGAAATTTTTCACAAAATGCGGTTGCCGCCCCTCGCCCTCGCTCGCATCATCGGCCTTCCCGTGTGCTTTTTGGCCTTTGGCGTGCTTCACCCGCCCCATTCGTCTTTCATCATTCGGATTTCGATCCTTTCCCCGCATGCCTCCGCTTCTGTTCTACCTCCTCGCTGCCATCACCCTGGGCTTTGGGCTCATGGTGGTCACGGCGCGGAATCCGGTTTCCAGCGCCCTCGCGCTGGCCTCGTGTTTTGTAGGGCTGGCGGCCCTGTTTGTGAGCCTGGATGCCTACTTCATCGGCACGATTCAAATTCTCGTCTATGCCGGCGCGGTGATGGTGCTCTTCCTGTTCATCATTATGCTGCTCGATATCAAGGCGGAGGAAGGCAAGCAGCCAAACCTGGCCGCCATCGTCAGCGGCATCGTGGTGGCCGTTTTGCTGGTGACGCAGATCATGACCGTCGTGAGCCACACGAAGCTGGCGGAAAAATCGCTGCAAAACACCCCGCTGGCCCTCGTGGAGGCCGCCAGCAAGGCGGAAGGCGCAGCGAAGTTGCCGACCATCGCGAACGATTTGAAGGCCGGGACGCTTCCTGATGCCAAATTGATCGGTTTTACCCTCTTCAACCAATACGGCTTCCACATCCAAGTCGTCGGTCTGCTGCTGCTCGTGGGCACGGTGGGCGTGGTGGTGCTGAGCAAGCGTGAAAAGACCTCAGGAGGTGCCGCATGATCACATTGGGCCACTATCTCGTCGTCAGCGGCATGCTTTTCGCCCTCGGTCTGGCCGGGGTGATCGCCCGCCGGAACATCCTCATCATCTACATGTGCCTGGAGATGATGCTCAGCGCCGCGAATCTGGCGCTGGTGGGCTTTAGCCGCTTCCATCTCGTCAACGGCCTGCCGGATTACACCGCGCAATCGCTCGTCTTTTTCACCATCACCGTGGCCGCCGCTGAGGTGGCCGTGGGCCTCGCCATCATCGTCGCTCTGTTCCGCACGAAACAAAGCGTGGAGACCGAGGCCATCACCAAGCTCCAAGGCTGACCCGCACCTCTCGAACGCCGCTCCATGCCTCCCGCCGACGCCCAATCCCCAGGCCAGTTCCTCCCCACCATCCTGCTGCTGCTGCCGTTTTTCTCGGCGCTCATCATCGTGCTGGGTCATCGGGCCTTGAAAAACGCCAGCGTTCTCATCTCGGTGGGTTCCTCGGTCATCTGCTTCCTCGCCAGTCTGGCGCTGCTCGCCACCAAGGGAGCCGAGGGAACCGTGAGCATCCTTCCCTTCATCGACGTTCCGGGTTTCCAAGCTGGGATCGATGCCATGATCGACGATCAAAGCCGCGGCATGATGTTCATCGTGACCTTCATCGGCATGCTCGTTCACATCTTCTCGCTGGGCTACATGAAGGACGACGAGGCCAAGCCTCGTTTCTTCGGTTCGCTCTCCCTGTTCATGTTCTCCATGACCGGCATCGTGCTGGCGGGGAATCTGGTGATGATGTTCATCTACTGGGAACTCGTCGGTCTGAGCTCCTACCTCCTCATCGGCCACTGGTATCAGAAGGCCAGCGCCGCCGAGGCCTGCAAAAAAGCCTTCCTCACGAACCGCATCGGCGATTTCGGCTTCATGATCGGGATCCTGATCCTCTTCGGCCTCAACAAGGGCGATTTGAACATCGACAACCTACGCGACGCCTTCCGCCAGGGGGGGCCGCTGTTTGACGCACTGCAAAACAACCCCGGCATCATCACCGCCGCCGCGCTTTGCCTCTTCATGGGGGCGGTTGGCAAATCCGCCCAGGTCCCGCTCCATGTGTGGCTGCCGGACGCGATGGAAGGCCCCACGCCCGTCTCCGCCCTTATCCACGCCGCCACGATGGTGGCCGCGGGCGTGTACATGCTCGTTCGGGTGAGTTTTGTGATCGTCACGCCGCTGGCTGCGGAGACCATCGCGGGCATCGGCTGCTTCACCGCGCTGCTCGCGGCGCTGATGGCTACCCAGCAGGGCGATATCAAGCGCATCCTGGCCTACTCGACCCTCAGCCAGCTCGGCTACATGGTCATGGCCGTGGGTGCCGTGGCTATGGCCGCCATCGACGGCCACGCCCCGCACGGTGCCCATCCCGGCCACCCGGCGATGTTCCACCTTTACACGCATGCTTTCTTCAAGGCGATGCTCTTCCTCGGCTCCGGCGCGGTCATCTACGCCTGCCACCATGAGCAGGACATCTGGAAAATGGGCGGCCTGCGCAAGCACATGCCGATCACCTTCTGGACCTTTGCCATCGGCACTGCCGCCCTCATGGGCGTGCCGCCGCTGAGCGGTTTCTGGAGCAAGGAAGCCGTTCTCGGCGCGGCGTTCGACAGCGGCTGCCGCGTCCTCTTCCTCGCTGGTGCCGCCACGGCTGCCCTGACCGCCTTTTACATGACCCGACTGCTGGTGGTGGCCTTCTTTGGCAAAGCCCGCACGGAATCCGCTCATCACGCCGCCGAGGTGCCGCTCGTCATGGCCCTGCCGCTGGCCCTGCTGGCCATCTTTTCGATCTTTTCCGCCTGGGGGCCTTTCTCCGACTTCCTCCAAGCGATGAGACCCGGACATGTTGATGCTCCCGGAGAGGGTCATACCGTCCTGTGGACCTCCGTCGCCGTGCTGCTCATCGGCTCCATCAGCTCCTTCCTGCTCTACAAGGGCAAGGATGCCGATCCGATCCGCATCAAACTCTTCGCCAACAAATTCTACTTCGACGAGATCTACGCCGTCATTGTCCGCGAGTGCCAGGATCGCCTGGCCTGGCTCGTGACCGGCATTGAGCGCATTTTCGTCGATGGCCTCGTCGCTCGACTGCCTGCGGCCATCGTGGCTCGCATCGGCTCGGCCACGCGGATGCTCCAGGGCGGGCATCTGCAAGGCTACACCTTCCTGCTCGGCGGCGGCATCATCGCCGTGGTCTATCTCGTCGTCTTCGTGCTGCCCCGTGCGGCGCATTGAGAATGGTTAGGGGTAGGCGGACACTCGTGGCGGAAATGGCACTTGCCATTTTTTAAAAAATCGGCAGCATCGGCATTATTCGCACAAATAGCTGGTTCTTCTGCCCTGTGTGCCGCTTCTAACTGGAGGCTCCCAAGCGGAAGAAGGCTGAACTCCTACCCCTTACTTTCACGGCTGCCATGCCATCTTCCCCGCCCGTGACTGACGGTCTGAGTGTCTGGCTCTGCTCAGACACGAATGTGGATTTGAGGCCGGACAACAGTCTGGTTTCATGGGCAGCGGCAGATGGGGCTGGCGTGCGGGCCGTGTCCATCGGCTCATCAAGACCACAATGGCTATCGGGTGAGATCAATGGCTATCCAGTGATCCGGTTCAGTGGCACTCAAGGACTCTTTTTGGAGACGGGGATGATTGCGCAGGACAGTTTTACTCTGATCGCTATCGGTAGGGCTACAGGTGCGCGGGCTGGTGGCAGTCCCGGCCTCTCTGGGCAGAAAATGCTGTTTTACCAGGACGGATCATCCGCCCTTACACACGCATCGGTGTCCCTCGGGGTGAACGGCGTGGGCGTTTATGAGTTTGGCAGCAATGAGTATCCGCGTGCCGAGTCTGGCGCAGACGGAACGTGCTTTTGCCCGCTGGTGGTATGCTATGAAGGGCGTTTACTCAATGTGTATCTGTGCGGCAGCCAGATCATTAGTGATGGCAGTGTTTCGGCGCAGCCTGTGAATGCTCCGCATGGTATTGGGGGCACGGGTGGAATTGAGGGCGGTTTTGAGGGGGATATAGCGGAGGTGCTCATCTACAACCGGGCACTCACGGAAATGGAGCGCCAGATCGTGGAGCAGTATCTGCAGAGCAAATATAACTGTGGCTCGTCCCTCAGCAGCGAAAGCTCCTCCAGTGAAGAGTCATCATCCTCGTCATCGGAGCAGAGCGAATGGTGGAGTTCGGAGTCGTCGAGTTCGTCCCCCTGGGAGTCGAGCGGTGATTTGAGTTCCTCCTCAGAGTCCAGTTCATCGTCAGAATCTAGCTCCTCGTCTGAATCGATCGACTATCCTAGCTGGTCGTCGGAGATCAGCAGTGAGTCGTCAAGTTCAAGCGATGAATCCATCCTATCATCAGAGGAAAGCCTGGAGTCATCGAGTTCGAGTGAGGACTCATCATCATCCTCGTCCGAGGATAGCGTGTGGTCGAGTTCTGAGGACACCTCTTCGGAGGAAAGCAGTTCGGATTCTTCTTCGGATTCCAGTTCCTCCTCGTCATCTATTTCGTATGGGCCTCCCCCTTCTTCGGAAACCAGCGAGGAATCCTCACAAGAGTC
>JBEIGR010000165.1:0-9352 GCA_040381795.1 Verrucomicrobiaceae bacterium
GGCGTGAACCGCCTCGCCATCGAGGGCCTGCTGAAAAAATTCGCCGCTCGCGAGGGCATCAGCGTCACCACCACCTTCAACGGCTGCGGTATCCTCTGCGCCGCCATGAAGACCATGGGAGACACCTCGAACCCGAAGTATCCCGATGTGTATTACGCCTGCGACATCTGCTTCGTCCCGCCCGTGGCGAAGCAATTCCCCGAGGCCGTGCTGCTCACTGAGGCCGAGATCATTCTCGCCGTGCCCAAAGGCAATCCCAAAGGCATCCACACCCTCGCCGACCTCGCCCGCGAAGGAATCAAGGTCGGCCTCTGCAACGCGGAGCAGTCCACCCTCGGCTACCTCACGCAGGCCATGCTGAAGTCGATGAACCTGTGGGACAGCGTGAGCAAAAACGCCTCCGCCCAGTCCCCCACCGGCGATCTCCTCGTGAATCAACTCCGCACCGGCTCCCTCGATGCCGCCGTCGTGTATTTAAACAACATCATCCCGCAGAAGGAGCATCTCGACGCCGTCAAACTCCCCGCCGATAAAGCCAAGGCCATTCAACCCTTCGCCGTCCGTCAGGACAGCCCTCACCGCATGCTCGGCCAACGCCTCCTCGCCTTCCTTTTGAAGAACCGCGAGTCCTTCGAGCAGGCCGGCTTCACCTGGAGCCCCAATTTAAATCCCATCCAGAGCGACAAGATCGAGCTGCCGGAGTGGCTGAAGCAGAAGTAGCCTCGAAAGGCCCGTGGAGCCGTCGGCGTAGTCTGCGGGCCATGATCCTCCTTTCCCGCCGCCAGATGCTCCACACCGCCTCGTGTGGTTTTGGCTATCTGGCGATTTCCGGTCTCGCCGGGGCCAGTTTGACGGCCAAACCGCCCCGACAACGTGCCAGAGCCCAGCGGGTGATTTTTCTGAACATGGCGGGCGGCCCGGCGCAGCTCGATACCTTTGATTACAAGCCGCAGATCGGCCAGAAGCCGCACGCGGGCTCCATCGCGACCTTCAAACAGCGCGGCCGCAGCGGCTTGTGGGTCTCTGACATGCTCCCGAACCTGGCCCGGCATGCCGACAAGCTCTGCGTGATCAAATCCATGACGGCGGACACGAGCATTCATGCTCAGTCGATGCTCCAACTGCATACCGGCGACCGCCTGCGCCCCTGCCCCAGCATGGGCGCATGGGTGGCGTATGGCCTCGGCACGGAAAATCAGAATCTGCCCGGCTTCATCAGCTTCAACACCGCCAAGCCTTCGGAGTATGCGGCGGCACAGTTGCCTGCCGTGTTTGGCGGCACACCCATCGGTGTGAATGGCGAGGACATGTCGAAAGCGACGATCAGCAACATCACGGGGCATCATCTGCCACGGAACGTGAAGCGCCGTCAGCTCGATCTCATCCAGGCGATGAACCGCGAGCACGCGGGGCTGCGTGGCGATGATGCGCAGCTCGAAGGCGTCATCCAGACGATGGAACTCGGCTTCCGCATGCAGGCGCAGGCACCGGAGCTGCTCGATCTCAGTCGCGAATCGAAAGCCACGCTCGAACGCTACGCCGTCGGCAAAAACTACGCGGTCGGCACCTGCAAAGGCAGTGACTTTGGCCGCCAGTGCCTGCTGGCTCGCCGCTTCTGTGAGGCGGGCGTGCGCTTCATCGAAATCACCCATGGAAGCTGGGATCAGCACAGCGATCATCGGCGTGATTTGACCGCCAACTGCGCCACCACAGACGCTCCCATCGCCGCGCTGCTGGATGACCTCGACGAACGCGGCCTCTCGGAAGACACGCTGGTCGTCTGGGGTGGCGAGTTTGGCCGTCCTGGCCTCACGCCGGGCGCGGACAAGGATCAAACCGGCCATCAGCATCGCGCCTTCACCTTTTGGATGGCTGGGGGCGGCGTGAAAGCCGGTCATGCGCATGGCGAAACAAGCCACGATGGCAGCACCGTCGTCGATGGCGCGGTGCATTTCCGAGATCTTCACGCCACGATCCTCCACCTGCTCGGTCTCGATCACGACAACCTCGCCGTCGTCAGCGGAGGGCGCCGCATCCGCCTCACCGGCCTGCAAGGCGGCCAGGTGGTGAAGGATGTCCTGGCCTTGTAGGAGTGATCTAGGCTGGGGCGACTACACCCGAAGCATTCGGGAAAAACGCTCAATACTCGCGATAAGACGATTCGTCCGCACGAATTCATGATCAGGAGCTTCAATGAGCCAACTCCAGCTGAATGCGAAAGACTGCCAGCGATGAAGATGGAGGCATGATTCGATTGTTGGATATGCCCCGCGTTCGCGTGAATTAGAACGCGCCAGAATACCGTATATGCTGATCTTCAAAAATGCTCTGCCCTCGATTTCCCAACCGCTCCAGTCTGCTTTTCGCCAGCCTTGTCCTCCCCTGTGTCATCCACGCCGCAGAGCCGTATGACGCTTTTCTCGAAACGCATTGCCTCCGCTGCCATGGACCGGAGAAGGAGAAGGGTGATCTGCGTATTGATCAGCTTTCTCGTGATTTCAAACTGGGCGCGGACACACATCATTGGGCGGAAGTGATCGAGCAGGTGAACTCGGGTGAGATGCCGCCGAAGAAGGAGAAGAAGCCGTCGCAGGAGGAGATCGCGGCGTTTGTTTCGAGCCTCGATGTGCGGATCAAGGAGGGCCGGGCGGCTCGCATGGCGGCGCGGCCGCCTGTCGCGCATTATCGGCTGAGCCGGACGGAGTATCAAAACACGGTCTATGATTTGCTCGGTGTGCGCTACGATCCCGCGAAGCCGGGCGAGCTGAATGAGGACACGCGCTGGCATGGGTTTGAGCGCATTGGGTCGGAGCTGTCGCTCTCGCCATCGCATGTGGATCGCTACTATCGCGCGGCGGAACTGGTGCTGGATCGTGCGTTTCCGAATGCGACGAGCGACGCACGCAAACTGCGCAAGACAGCGGCGGAACTGCGCTACGGCAGTGGCAAGGATCAGCAGGCGGTGCTGGATCGGTTTGGCATCAAGAAGCCGCTGCGTTGGCTGCTTTTCCCTGGCACGGTCCAAAATGCGCTCTCGCCGAATTGGCTCGGGAAGACGGGGCCGGAGCACAGCGGGCTCTACAAATTGCGCATCCAGGCCAGCGGCATTCGTCCGATTGGTGGTCAGACGGCTCATCTGAGCATCGGCAAGCGCACGGGCGAGGAAACGGTGGACGGGCTCATCGAGTTCGACATCACCGCGCCGGAGGATAAGCCGCAGGTGTATGAATTTGAGGTGTTTCTTGAGATGCCCACCTCGCTGGATTTTTGCGTCGTGGCCACGGATGTGGTGGACCGCAGGGCGGGCGCGGCTTTTCGCGGTGCGCTCGGCGGCCGTGGTTACATGTTCACGCACAGCAGCGAGACTGTTCTGCTGAATCCTAACGCGCCGCAGATGTTTGATGGCCGAGGGAACGGCCTTTTTTCCACGGTGATCCTCGATTGGGTCGAGTGGGAAGGGCCGCTGGTGTCCGAGGCGGAAAAATCGCGTCGTAAGGAGGTGGTGCCGCCGGATGACGCGACGCCCGAGGTGGTCGCAGCGCATTTGCAGCGCTTCGCCGAGCGTGCTTGGCGTCGTCCGGTGAAAAGGGAGGAGATCGAGCAGTATTTGAAGTCGTATCGCGAGGAGCGCGACGCTGGCGAAAAGCTGGCGGATGCCTATCGTGTCGCGTTGCAGGGCGTGCTGACCTCGCGGCACTTCATTTACCACGTCGAGGGCGATCCCGTGGCTCGTGAGCGTCTCACCGACCCGGAACTCGCCTCGCGGCTCTCGTATTTCCTGTGGAGCTCAATGCCGGACGATACGCTGTTTACCGCAGCGAAAGGCGGCACGCTGAAGGGCGATGGATTGAAGAAGGAGGTCGATCGCATGCTCGCCGACGGCAAAGCGAGCCGCTTCATCGACGATTTTTCGCGCCAGTGGCTGCAACTGCACCGCGTGGGCATGTTCCCGCCGGATAAGAAGCTCTATCCGACCTACGACGCATGGCTGGAGGACAGCATGCGCGCCGAGCCGGTGGAGTTCTTTCGCGAGATGTTCGCCAAAAACCTGCCCATCGATGGTTTCATCCATTCCGATTGGACCGTGGCCAATGCGCGGCTCTGCGAGTTCTACGGCCTGCCAGAGTCCAAGACCGGTGCCTTTGAGCGTGTCTCGTTGAAGCCCGAAAATCGTCGAGGTGGCCTGCTGACGATGGGTGCGGTGCTCGGCCTCACTTCAGACGGCACGCGCCATCGCCCGGTGCATCGCGGCGTGTGGCTCAGCGAGGTCGTTCTCGGCAAAACACCACCACCGCCTCCAGCCAACGTCCCTGCCATCGAGCCCCCAACGCCGCAAAGCCCCAAAGCGACACTGCGCCAAAAGATCGAGGCGCACGCCAAAGACGCCAACTGCGCCGCCTGCCACGCCAAGATCGATCCCCTGGGACTCGCCTGGGACAACTACGATGCCATCGGCAAGTGGCGCACCCGTGAGAAGGTCCCGGCGGGAGTCGGCGAGGACCCCTTGATCAATTCCGCTGGCTTGATGCCCGATGGACGTGCGTTCAAGGATGCCACCGAGTTCAAGCAGCGCCTGCTGGAAGACCGCGACAAGGTCGCCCGCGCCTTCATCGAGCACCTCAGCACCTACGGCCTTCGCCGCGCCCTCGCGTTCGACGACCAGGATGACCTCAACGCCATCCAGGCCGAAGCGAAGAAAAGCCAATACCGCATCCAAGACATCATCCGTGCCGTCGCTCTGTCCGACTTGATGAAGAAGCGCTGATAAATCCCATCAATTTACTGCTCCAAACCTCCACCACTCCAATCTATGAACATCCAAACCCAATCCTGGCTCCTCAATCGCCGCCACGCACTCAAGGCGCTCGGCAGTTTCATCTCGCTGCCCATGCTCGAGTGCATGGTGCCGCTTCGAGCGGCTGAAAAAGCCATCGCATCGAGTCCGAAGCGCAGTGCGTTCATCTACCTCGCGAATGGCGTGCACTCGCTGAACTACCAAATCCTCAAAGAAGGCAAGGACTACCAGTTCTCCCGTTCGCTGAAGCCGCTGGAGAAACATCGCGAGGTCATCACGCCGATCAGTGGGTTGCATCATCCGGGTGCGCTCAGTCATCACCACGGCTGCATCAACGTCTGGCTCACCGGCGGCAAGATGGGCCCCTCGGATCGCAACACGATCTCCGTGGACCAAAAAATGGCTGAAATCACCGCGCAGCAGACCCGAGTCGCTTCGATGGAGATCGCGCTCACGCAGAACTCGCTCGCTTGGACCGCGGATGGCGTGCAGTTGCCTGCTTTGCGTCGTTGCAGCGAGATTTTTGCTTCACTTTTCGAGGAACCAAAAGGTGGTAAGGATGCTCAACGCCGCGCCTTGCGCCGCAAGGGCAGCGTGCTCGACGCCAACCTCGCTGAAGTGCGCCAGCTCGAGCAGAAAATGGGCAAGGAAGACAAAGGCCGCATGGAGCAATACCTCACCTCCGTGCGCGAGGCCGAGATCCGCACGACCCGCGCCGATGCCTGGCTCGACACGCCGCTTCCGACCATTTCCGATGCCGATCGAAAGCGCACCAACCGCGACATTGCCGCTACGATGGCCGGCGATTACTTCCGCACCGTCTATGACCTCATGGTGCTCGCCTTTCAGACGGATGTGACCCGCGTCGCCACCTTCAGCCTCGGCGGCGAGGGCGACGCCTTTTCCATTCCCGAAATCGGCATCACCGAGTCGCGCCACCAGCTCAGCCACCACGGCGGCGATGCCGGTTACATGGAAAAGCTCACGAACTACGACACCTTCGCCATCGAGCAATTCAGCCACTTCCTCACCCGCCTCACGGAAACGAAGGACCTCAACGGCAAGCCGCTCATCGGCTCTACCATGGCGCTTTTCGGCAGCGGCATGTCCTACGGCCACAGCCACGGCAACGCCAACCTCCCCCTCGTGTTCGCCGGCGGCACCGACATCGGCCTGAAGCACGGCAGCCATCTCGACTTCAACAAGGCCGCCAAGGACTTCGCAGGCTATTCCCTCGGCCCCGACGGCGCCCTCACCTCCGCCCACTACCAACTCTGCAGCCGCCCCGCCAACACCGACGCCCACATGAGCAACCTCCTCCTCCTCATGGCCCAACGCATGGGCGTGGAGACGGATCAGTTTGGCGACAGCAACAAGGTGGTCACGCTGTGATGTTCTTGGTTCCTCGTTCTTGGTTCTTGGTTTTGGTCGGCTCGCTCGTCGTCACCGCTCACGCTGCCAACGAAGCACAAAGAACAAAGAACAAAGAACCAGGCACATTTAGGCCCGAAGCCGGAAAGTTCCCGCCTTTGGAAAAAGCCCACATCTACCGTGGCGAACTCGTCTTTGTGGATCATGCCAATCGTCGCGGCAGCCTTCGTGTGGCGGGGACGGGCAAGTTTTACCGCAATGATCCGCATCCCTTCGCCATGCTGCCGTATGGCATCGTGCGTTATCAGGGCGCACCGGCGGATCTGCGCGATATTCCGCTCGGCACTGTGCTGCATGCTTGTGGCTTTCTCCCACCGGATCCGAAGACCTCCGTCGTGCCGGTCTTGCCGATTGATAGCAAGACGAAGGACGCCGGTCATTATCGCGGCATCGGTATCTTCCCCGCCGAGAACCACGTCCTCCTCCTCGAAGACGAGCCCAGCCACTGCCTGCGCGTGGGCAAGACCTGGAAGCTCAAAGAAGTGGACCTCAAGGACAACAAGGGGACGATCATCGCTAGCCGCGTGTTGAAGGCAGACGGAGACGGCAGGGCCGACGAGGAAGAGAAATTGACCTTCGACGCCGGGACCCGCATCTGGCGCGGACGCGAGCGCATCGGAGTTGCGAACCTGGTGGCCGAAGGAGCGTGGCCCGTCAGCGGGAAGAAAAGCCTCGGTGGGCAACCCGTCCTGCTCGGGATCACTTGGAGGCCTGCGCCCGGAGATGGGCTGGATGGCGCTTTCACCCAATTTCACATCTCGGACATCTGGCTGGACGACGCCGCCCTCGAAAACGCCGCCCAGTTTCAGACCGAGACCCACAAAACCTTCATCCGCAGCCGCTGGATGCCAGCCTGGGTCGATGCCGTCGAGTATGGCAAGTTCGGCCGCGCCACCGTCACCGCGACGCTGTTCGGCGGGATGGATGCCTCCCTTTACGCCGACTTCCAAAAGGACGTCCAGGCACAGATCAACGGAACCGAGAGCACCTTGAAGCACGCAGCCGGCCACTACGGCCCCGGTCATGTGGCCTCCAATGGCAAGATCATTGCCGTCACCAAGGCGAGCGGAGAAATCCCGCTGGGCAGCAGCGGTATCCAGATCCAGTTCGAGACCGACCTCATCATCGAAGGCATCCGTCCCACCCGAGTCGTCCGCATCCGCCCAGGAAGCTGGCCCAAGATGCAACTGCCCCGCGAAGAGTTCGACAACAGCAACATCGAAGAGCGCTTCCCCACGCCCGCTATCTTTCCGAAATACTGATCCTCACGACTATCCCTTCATCATTCACCTGTCCCCATTCTTCTGTCGGAATGATCACTCTACATCCAAACTCTGGTCTCTCGCCCGCCGCTGAAGCTGGTAAAAGATTTCGGGTAAAAAGTGAAAATACGTTCCTGAATCTTTTACCCCAAATCTTTTACCAGCTGTGCCTTGGTGTCTTGTTGCTCGCGACCTCCGCCTTCGCCGCCGAGGAGCCCTTCCGCCCCGAAGCCGGCAAGTTCCCGCCTTTGGAAAATGCACACTCTTACCGCGGCGAACTCGTCTTCGTCGATCATGCGAATCGCCGTGGCAGCATCCGCGTGACATCCCCGGGCATCTTCCGCTTCACCGCGCCGCATCCGTTTGCCCTGCTGCCGTATGCTCTCGTGCGTTATCACGGCGCACCGGCCGATCTGCGCGACATTCCGCTGGGCACGATGCTGCATGTCCGCGCCTTTCTCCCGCCGGACGCGAAAACGTCCGCCGTGCCCGTCTTGCCCGTGAACAACCGGGAGAAGACGAAAGCCGGAGCGCTTGGCGTCGCGCCTGCTGAAAACCACGTTCTGCTGCTCGAAGACGAGCCCAGCCACTGCCAGCGCGAAGGATTCGTCTGGAAGCTCAAGGAAGTGGAAATCAAAGATCGCGCCGGAACGATCCTCGCGAGTCGCGAAGCCAAACAAGACGCCAAAACGAAGCCCGTCGATGAAACGCTGACCTTCGATGCCTCCACTCGCGTGTGGCGCGGTCGCGAATGCCTCCGCATCGAGCACCTCATCGCCGAGGGCACCTGGCCCGGTGACGGCAAAAAGGCTCTGGGCGGCCAGTCGGTGCAGATTGGCATCACTTGGAGGCCTACGCCCGGCGGCGTGTTCAGTCGCTTTCACCTCTCCGATATCTGGCTCGACGACGACGCGATGCAAAACGCCAATCAGCATCAAACCGAGCTGCACAAAACCTTCATGCGCAGCCGCTGGATGCCCGCGTGGGTCGATGCGGTCGAATATGGCAAGTTCGGCCGCGCCACCGTGACGGCGACCTTATTTGGCGGCATGGACCCCACGCTCTACGCTGATTTCAAAGCGGGCATCCCTGCTTTGATGAATGCCGCCGAGAACACACTGAAGCACACCGAAGGTGGCACCGCCGGCCCCACACAAATGGCTGCACGCGGCAAACTCCTCGACGTCACGAAGTTGCCCGACGAAGCCCCAGTGGGCAGCAGCGGCATCCAAATCCGATTTGAAACCGATCTCATCACCGAAGGCATGCGCCCCACGCGCATCGTCAAAGTGCGCCCCGCAAGCTGGCCCGATGTCCACCTGCCGCGCGAAGAGTATCTCGGCAACGGAGCCTCCAGTATCGACGAGCGCTTCCCCACTCCGGCCATCTTTCCGAACTACTGATCATCTTATGAAACCGTTCTTTGTTCTTCGTTCCTTGTTCTTCGTTGCCAAAAGCTTGGCCCTCGCGTGCTCATTCGTCATCCAGGCAAACGCCGCCAACGCAGAACCAAGCACCAAGAACAAAGAACCAGGAACCGGCGCAGCCGGACCCTTCCGCCCCGAAG
This sequence comes from Verrucomicrobiaceae bacterium, assembly GCA_040381795.1. GTDB lineage: Bacteria > Verrucomicrobiota > Verrucomicrobiia > Verrucomicrobiales > Verrucomicrobiaceae > Prosthecobacter. The sequence continues at coordinate 9,056 of JBEIGR010000165.1, forward strand.
CCGGCAAGTTCCCTCCTCTTGAAAAAGCCCTCTCCTATCGCGGCGAACTGATCTTCGTGGATCACGCGAACCGCCGTGGCAGCATCCGCGTGCAGGGATCGGGCATGTTTTTCCGCAATGACCCGCATCCCTTCGCCATGCTGCCTTACGGCATCGTTCGCTATCATGGCGCACCCGCCGATTTGCGCGACATCCCGCTCGGCACCGTGATGCACGTCCACGCTTTCCTCCCGCCCGACCCGAAGACCTCCGCTGTGCCAGTCTTGCCCGTCGATAGCAAAAAAGCGGACGCCAACC
>JBEIGR010000166.1:0-9331 GCA_040381795.1 Verrucomicrobiaceae bacterium
GGCACGTTGCGCTTGCTTGTGCATGTTGGCTTTGTCGATCGCGTCAAACGAGCCAATCGAAGACTTGAACAGGCGTTTGCCATTGGCATCCACGATGTCATCGAGATCGTCGCGGAAGATTTCGACCGGCTTGATGCTTTCCAGCGGATAGAGGTCAAAAAACTGCTGCGGGACGAACCACGGCAGATGCGGTTTGGAGATGCCCAGAGCCATGAAGAACGGCTTGCCGTCGAAATCGCGCTTGAGCTGATCTGCCGCCCATTGGCAGGCGACATAGTCCTTCGTCTCTTCGACCGAGGCCTTGCAGGCTCCCCACTTTGTCACTTCCCTTTCCTCACCCTTCTCCTGGCCCTTTTCGTCGGCTTTCTCGCCTAAAGCGGGTGACGGGGATTCCTCCCAGAGCATGCCTTTGTTGCCACCTCCGCCTTCAGCGAACTCTTGGAAGGCCCATTGACCCTCATCCATCCCTTCAGACGTTGGGTGTTTGTGGAAGATCTTTCCCGTGGAAAGCGTGTGGTAGCCGTTCTTGGCGAAGTATTCGGGAAGGGTGACCACATCCTTGGCTTTCGGCGCTTTCTTCAGGTTTTGAGTGTTACCGTAAATGCCCGTCGTGGAGGGGCGTTTGCCGGTCAGGATGGCCGAGCGGCTCGGGCAGCAGACCGTGGATGCGCAATAGGCCTTGTTCATCACCATCGCCTGCTCTTTGGCGAGCCGGTCAAGGTTGGGCGTGATCGCCTGCGAGTTGCCGCCAAAGCAACCGATCCAATCGTTCAGGTCATCGACGGCGATGAAGAGGATGTTAGGCTTTGTGGCTGCTTCCAGCGAGGTGAGAGCGAGCAGGAAGGCGGTGAGGAGCGTTTTCATGGATGGGATGGATTTGAGGCTACTTTTTCGGCATCTTGCCTTTGAGGATGTATTCCTCACGGCTCACGAGACCGTCTTTGTCACTGTCGTATTTATCGAATCGCTCCGCAGCGGCGGCGGCATCGGATTGGTGGGTGGTGTAGTAGTCTCGGGTGATCTTGCCGGTCTTGGCTTCGTCGAGTTTGTCGAACTTGGCGGCACGCTCCTGCTCTTCCGCCGTTAGGGGCTTCGTTGGCGGAGTTTCGGGCTTCTTCATGGGTTCCTCGCCCTTCTTTTTCTTGTCTTTGTTCGCGTGACGACCGGTTCCATCCCCGCTGTCGGGGATGCCACCCGCAGGATTGAGTTTCGCGAGCACGGCGGCGAGTTTCGCGAGCACGGCGGCGAGTTTCGCCCGGGCGGGATGATCGCCAGTGACGAGTTTTTCCGCGAAGGGTGCCTCGCTCATGTCATAGAGTTCGTTCTTCTCATTGAGCTTCCATTTCGCGTCTCGCACATACCACATGGCGGCGAGTTGATTGAAGACCCACTCGCGAGGAGTGCCCGCTTCGCCACGGAGCTGAGGAGCGATGCTGTGACCGTCGAAGATCGTATCTTTTGGCAAAGCGCCGCCGGAGAGCTCCGCAAAGGTGGTGAGGAAGTCGGAGGAGTCGATCAAGTCAGCACTGACGTTGCCAGCGGGTGTTTTGCCCGGCCAATTGGCGATCATGGGCACGAGGCCGCCGCATTCGAGCATGCTGCCCTTCATCCCGGAGAGATTACGCCCGCCGATGGTGGACAGCGGGGTCTGGCCTTTGCCGGTGCCGTTGTCGCCCATGAAGATGATGAGCGTCTTCTCGCGGAGCTTCAGCGCATCGAGTTCGGCCACGAGCTTGCCGACGAGTTTGTCCATGTAGAGGATGTTGTCGCCAAAGAGATCTTTGCTGTCCGCTGCGCTCTCGGGCGTGGGCTGGATGTCGCCATGCACATGCACCAGGGAGTAGTAGAGGAAGAAAGGCTTGTCCTGACTGGCCTTGAGAAAGCGGATGGCACGCTCGTGCATGAGGTCCGGCATGTATTCCTTCACGCCGAGTTCCTTCTCCTGGCCGTTCACGAGGTATTTTTCGAGCTTTTCCGGCTTGCGACTCCAGTAAACGCCGCTGCCGTTGAATCGCAGGTAGTCGTCAAAGCCCGCTTCATCGGGATCGCCCGGCAATTGTCCCCATTTGCCGATGAAGGAGGTGTCATAGCCGGCGCTTTTGAAAACCCGCGCCAGTTGCAGTTCCTTGTTCGGCATCACCATGCAGGCGTCTTGATTGCTCGATCCGTTGCGGAAGGCATAACGCCCGGTCATGATCATCGCCCGCGACGGGCCGCAAAGCGCCGCCGTGAAGCACTGGGTGAACCTCGTGCCTTCCGCTGCCAGCTTGTCGATCTGCGGTGTCTTGTAGTGATCCGAACCGTAGCAACCGACATTCCCGATGCCGAGGTCGTCGGCGAGGATGAAGATGATGTTGGGTTTGTCTGCGGCCAGAGCCCGACCAAAGACAACGATGAGTGCGGAAAGGATGCTGTAGAGATATTTCATGGTTTCGGTGCTTCGGGGGATTCGGCAGGAGCGGCGGGTTGGCGCTTTTTAGCACGCTTGATGTCCCGTGCCTTCTTCTTCTCTTCCTTGGTCAGCTTCTTCGCAGCGGGCGCAGCCATGTCGTAGCGCTTCTCACCCGCTTTGACGGGCTTTGCCATCTCCACGAGCCACGCATCGTGGAGCTTCGTTAGTTCGGCGAGCTTCTCAGGCATTTGTTTGGCGAGGTCGTTGGCCTCCGACACATCCTTGCTCAGATCAAAGAGGCTGATCGTGCCTTTCTCGCCCACGAGCTTCCAATCGCCCGAACGCACCGCCCACCAGCCCTCGTCACTGCCGGAGCACCAGAAGAAATCACGCGATTGCGGCTGGGTTTCGCCTTTGAGCAAAGGCAGCAGGTTCTGGCCATCGAGACGCGCATCCGCTGGCTTAGCGATGCCCGCTGCGGCAAGCGCCGTGGGCAAAATATCCAGCGATGACACCGGCAACTGCCACTCGCCCGCTTTGAGCTGCGCAGGCCAGCAGATGAGAAACGGCACGCGGATGCCGCCTTCGTAATCGGTATGCTTGCCACCGCGCAGCGGCGTGTTGTCAGCGCTTTGAGCAAGCGGGCCGCCGTTGTCGCTGATGAAGAAGAGCAGCGTGTTTTCCCACACGCCACCGTCCTTGAGCGCGGTCATGACTTTGCCGATGGCGTCGTCCATGCGCTTGCCCATCGCGAGGCGGGCATCGCGGTCTTGGTTGCCAGTGTTGAACTTCGCGACCTCGTCCTCCGGTGCCTGCAAGGGCGCATGAACGGCATTGAAGGCCAGGTAAGCGAAAAACGGCCCCGCCTTGTGCTTCGTGATGAACGCCGCCGTCTCCTCGCCGAGTCGATCTGTGAGGTAACCGGCCGCTTTTACCACCTCCGTGCCGCGATAGATCGGATCATTCGGGTCATCGAGCTTGAAGTAGTCGTGCGCCCCGCGTCCGAGAAAGCCGAACACCTCATCAAACCCGCGCAAGGCCGGACTCCACGCCAAATCGGGCCCCAAGTGCCATTTGCCAAACTGCCCCGTCGCATAGCCCGCAGGCTTCAAATACTGCGGGAAGAGCTTCTCACTCATCGGCACTCCACTGCCCGCCTCACCGCCCGTGTAGAGCCCGAGCCGCTGCTGATAGCGCCCCAGTATCAGCCCCGCCCGCGTCGGCGAGCACACATGCCCGGTCACATAACCCTGCCGACAAATCACGCCCTGCTTCGCCAGTGAATCGAGCTGCGGTGTGACGATCTCTTTTTGATGCTGCGGGTTAAACAAAACATCCGCATAGCCGAGGTCATCGGCGACGATCACGACGATGTTCGGCTTGGTGGCCGCGAAGAGCGAAGAGCAAAGGGCGAAGAGAATGACAAGACAACGCATAGCGGCGCGGTGAACGACGTGGCCTGCATTTTCTCACTCCTTCTTTTTCATCTTCTGCCGCTTCACCTGCTCCTGATCATCCGAAAACAAGATGAGCAGCTTCGGTTTTTTCAGCCGCGAAGGGCGAAGAGGGCGCGGAGTAGAATCAGTGGCTTCATGACTTGGGTTTATAACACCCCACGGCGAACGAGTGACTCCTCCATGGCGCGGTCGAGGAGCAGGACGGCGAGGGTTTGGGTGGCGTCGTCGAGGTGCTGGGTGGCGGCTTTGAGAGCTTTGGCGTCGTGATCGGGGCTGTCGAGGAGATGGCGGACTTTGGCGGCGTGTTGGCGGACGGTTTGGGCTTCTTCGGCGGTGATGGAATCGCCGAGTTGAGTAAGGGCAGCCTCGACGGCGGGAAGGAGTTCCTCAGCTTTGAGCTTGGCTTCGGTCCAGATGCGCTCGTTCATGTCATCGAAGGCGAACTCGACGCTTTCGGAGATCATCTGCTCGACGCGTTCATCGGCGACGTCGATGGCGGTGCCTCGGATTTCTAGGGTGGTATCGGTGTTCGTGGCGGTATCGCGGGCGAGGACGTGGAGGATGCCATCGGCATCGAGGCTGAACTGCACGCCGATGCGGGCGCTGCCTTTGGGGCCGGGAGGAAAGGGGACTTCGATGCGGCCGAGTTCCCAGTTGTCTTTGGCGAGTTCACGTTCGCCCTGGAGGATGCGGATGAGCATGGCGTCCTGATTGGCGACGGCATTGGTGAACATCTCGCCCGCTTTGGCGGGGATGGTGGTGTTTCGCGGGATGATGATGTTCATGAGGCCGCCGAAGGTTTCGATGCCGAGCGAGAGTGGGGTGACATCGAGGAGCAAGACCTGGCGCAGGCTTCCGGCGAGGATGCCGGCCTGAATGGTGGCTCCGAGGGCGATGGCTTCATCGGGGTTTTGCGAGGTGTTGGGCTCTTTGCCGAAGAGTTCGGCCACAAACTGCCGCACGAGCGGCATGCGTGTGCTGCCACCGACGAGGATGATCTCATCGAGATCACCTGTCTTGATGCCTGCATCACTCAAAGCACGCAGGCAATGGATGCGGGTGCGGTCGAGCCAGGGTTTGGCGAGCTTGTCGAGATCTGCCCGGCTGATGCTGATGCTCTCAAAGGTGGCCTCCTCTTCGGCGGAGAGATGTTTTTTGATGGCTTCAGCGGCTTCGAGGAAGCGGATGTCGCCTTCAGGTTGATGGAGCTTTTGGGCGATGAACTGGGCGAGCGCACGATCGAGGTCATCGCCACCGAGCTGGGTATCGCCTGCGGTGGCGAGCACCTGGAAGACGCCATCACGCATTTCGAGCACGCTGATGTCGAAGGTGCCGCCGCCAAGATCATAGACGGCGACTTTTTGATGTTGGTCGAGCTTGTCGAGGCCGTAAGCGAGTGCGGCGGCAGTGGGCTCGCTGAGGATGCGTTCGACGGTGAGGCCGGCGAGTTCGCCTGCTTTCTTCGTGGCAGCACGCTGGGCGTCATTAAAGAAGGCGGGGACGGTGATGACGGCGCGGCTTACGGGTTGCTCGAGGGCACGTCCGGCGAGGGATTTGAGGTGGCGCAGGATTTCGGCGGAGACTTCGATGGGCGTGACGCCGAGTTCTTTGAGGTCGTAATGTGGCTGCCAACCGCTTTCCCCTCCGCGACGGCCGATGAGCCGTTTCACCGAGGTGATCGTGCGCCGTGGATGACCTGCCCGCTGGAACAATGCCGCCGCGCCGACACTGACGGAGCCGTCGTCCGCATAACAAACGGCGCTGGGCGTGCTACGACTGCCGTTTTCATCAGCGAGCAGGATGGGGAAGCCGCTATCGACGACGCCGATGAGCGAGTTCGTCGTGCCGAGATCGATGCCGAGGATGGGGGAGGTTTCAGGTTTCAAGTTTCAGGCCGGGGTGCTTTGGCAGCCACCTTGGGCCGGAAGGAGGAACTGAAAAGGGGAAGGACGAGAAGTAACCTGAGTGACTGCGTGCATAGGTAATCACTCCGGCACGATGATCTGATCCTCGGGCTGGAGCTTCATGTCCTTGGAGGGATCCGAGGAGATGTCCTTGAGGTTGACCTCATAGGTTTGGCCGCCACGGATGAGCTTGGTTTTGCTGGGCTTGGCGAAGGGGCTGAAGCCACCTGCGGCGGAGATGGCTTTGAGCATTGTCATGCCGTTCGTATAAGCAACGGTGCCGTTTCCTTTGATCCCTCCAACAACATAAACTAACCGGGTGGTGGCAGCATCGCCGGCATCGATGGAAACAGTGACGGTGGGGCGGGTGTAGATCTCCTGTGTGACGTAGGTCTGCTCGATGCTGCGCTGGAGGGTGGAGGGCTTCACTCCCTGAGCGCGGACTTCGCGAATGTAGGGAAGGTTGATGGTGCCGTTGTCGGCAACGGTATAGACCTTGCTAATCTGGGCGATTTCATTGTCCGGCACCCCAGCAATGGTGATGGTGACGCGGTCACCGGTTTTGAGAGCGAGCTCGCCATTCTGCGCAGGTGCGTAGATCGTGCCGAGTAGAAAGGCGACGAGGAGGGTGTGCGGTGTTTTCATCGTGTAGTGAGGGTTTGAAGGTCAAAAAACATCGCCGCCCTGCTGGGGGGGCTGCTGCATGGGTGCACCGACATCGGCGACGGTGGCCTGTTTGCGCTTTTTGCGGCGGGAGGGTTTGGCATCGCCGGAGACGGGGTTGTTCGGCGAGTAGTAGGTGTAGTAGCTGGTGTAGTAGGAGTACTGGGCATCGCTGGCGAGATCGACGTTGTTGAGGACGACGCCGATGACCTTGCCGCCGACGTTTTCGACGGCCTGCTTCACACGGAGGAGCATTTGACGTGGCAGTTTGCGATGCTGGACGACGATTATGGTGAGGTCCGCTTCATTGGCGAGGACGGAGGCATCGCTGACGCCAAGGATGGGCGGGGAGTCGATGAGGACGAGGTCGAAGCGGCTCTTTACATCGGCGATGAGATCGACCATGCGCTGGGAATTGAGAATGCCGGCGCTGTCCGCTGGCAGGAGGCCGCTGGGGAGGAAGTAGAGATTTTCGACGGGCGTGCGGACGACGACATCTTCCAGGCGGATGTTTTGCGTGAGGTAGTTCGAGAGGCCGTGCGTGTGGCTGACATCGAAGTGGCGATGCATGCTGGGACGGCGGAGATCGGCGTCGATGAGGAGGACGTTGTAGCCGCCCTGAGCGCAGATGTAGGCGAGATTCGCCATGGTGGTGGATTTGCCTTCACCTGCTCCACCGCTGACGACAGTGAGGCAGTTCGCATCGGGGGTTTTACGGTGGAATTCGATGTTGGTGCGCAGGATGCGGTAAGCCTCAGCGTCAGGATTGAAACCGCTGCTGCGATGCAGGATGCCGACGCCCTTTGGCACGACGGCGAGAACGGGGACTCCGAGGAATTTCTCGACGTCGTCGAGGCTCTTCACGCTGGTGTCCATGTACTCGAGGAAGAAGGCGAGGCCGACGCCGAACATAAGGCCGAGCACACCGCCGAGAGCGAGGTTAAGTGGGATGTTGGGCTTGGATGGACGAGATTCAGGCTCGGCAGTGGCATAGATGGTGGCGGGGAATTTGATGAGCTTCAGGCCCGCTTCTTCATCGAAGTAGCGCTGGCGCATCTGGATGAGCGTGGCCTCGATGAGGGCGACTTCGTCCTTGGCGCTCTTGTATTCTTTATAGAGGGCGCTCATGTTCATAACCTCGTTTTTGGCATCCGCAGAATCTGTGCGGAGGGACTCGAGAGTCCGCTTGGCGGCAGAAAGGCGTCCATCCAGACCAGCGACGTGGTCCTTGGCGGCATCCATGATGAACTGGCGCAGCGTTTCGATCTGCTTTTCCAAGCCAACAACCATCGGGTGCTTGCGACCAAGCCCGTTGCTCATGAAGCCGTCACGCTGGACGACGGCGTCTTGGTATTTTGCGACGTTGCTGGTGAAGGAAGGATTTTCGAGCTTCAAAGATGATGCTCGGGCGATGATTTCATCGGGAGAGAGTTTGCTGATGAGGTCCTGTTCGGATTCGTATTCGCGGACCTCCCGCTCGTATTGCAGAAGCATCTGCTCACGGCTCATGAACGTCTGTTCCTTGTCACCACGGATCTCGGCCCCGGCCTGGAGTGTGCTGCCGCCGCCGACGATCCAATCACCGACGATGCCTGCCTTTTTCTTGGCCTCCAACTCACGCTCCTGGGCACTCCGGCGCTGGGCTTCTTGATCGGCAATTTGATCATGGATGATGTCCAACGATTGGCGCTTCTGCTCACTGGCGACTTTGATGTGCTGAGTTTTGTAGCTCTCGGCGACAGCGTTGGCGATATCGGCGGCGATTTTGGGATCTTGATCGTAATACTCGATGGTGACGAAGTCTGAGCGAAGACTGCCCTGCACATCGAGATTAGCGCGGAGCCGACCGAGAGCTATTTGCCGAGAGGGCGTTTCCCAGGTTTTTTGGAGTTTGAGGGAGTCGATGACGGGATAAAGCGTCTCGGGCTTGGAGATGGTCTCGATCTGCGTTTTGATGTACTCGGGCCAGAAGCCGCCCGGAGCATCGGAATTGCGATCAAAGACGCGGATCGCATTTGGCTGGCGTTCAATCACCATCTCCACACGTCCGCGGTATTTGCGCGGCATGATGTAGGTGAGGATAGCCGCAGCGGCGAAAACAAGGATGAAGGATAGGACGATGAGTCCAAAGCGATTGCGGATCACCTGCCAGGTGTCTGTGGCATGGCGTTGGAGGTCGGAGCCGGAGTCGTTCATGGCGCTGCGTGGGTTTGGAATACTTCGGACTGGTTAAGAAATGAGTTGGTACATGAAGCCAGCGGGCGCTTCGTGTGACGAAAGCTGCCCGCCGGCGATCGGGGTCTGGCTGTGTGAGAGAAGACGATCAGAAGGACGCCGTGGCACCGAGGGAGACGCGGTGGCGGTCGAATTCGCGGAAGGCGCTCGTAGATTGCAGCGCGGAGAAAGAGTACTGGGCGTCGAGGCGGAGGTTTTCGAGCATGTTGTAGCCGAGACCGGTAGAGAGAAAGATGGAATGTTCCTTGCCATCGGTACCAGCGCCGCTGTCGAACTGGCTGTAAGCGTAATTCGCACCGGCGTTCACGCTGACGCGCTTGCTGATGTTATGGTTCATCTGGACGCCGGTGTTCAAGCCGTAGCGGCTGTTGAAGGTGGAGAGTTCAGCACCATTGAAGCCGAGAGAGGCGAACCAGCGCACCATCGTCTCACGGGCGACGGCGTAGTTGAGAGCAGCCTCGGCATAGGGGGAAACTTTGCTTTGCAGGTCGGAGTCGTAGAACTCGGCACCTGCACGGGCGGAACCAGAGAAACGCTCACTCCAAGCGTGATCGACGCCAGCGAGGGCGAAGTGGGAGTTGAAGTTCTTATTCGGCGCCTTGTCGAAGACGGTCATGCGGTAGCGGTACTCCGCTGAGACGCTCGTCTGTCGGTTGAGGGCATAGGTGAACTGTTGGGCA
>JBEIGR010000167.1:0-9329 GCA_040381795.1 Verrucomicrobiaceae bacterium
AAAGATCGTATTCCAATAAATTGCCGTCGAGCTGCAGGTGCCGCGCGTCTTGTGCTCGAACATCCCCGCGCCGAAAACCTCGTGCTGGAGCTGCTCCTCGAAGCTCCAGCCAAACGCGCCCTTCTCCCGTTCATAGGCCGCCTCGCAGCCCGCCAGAAGCTTCGGCTTGCCAGACGTGAATTCCATGAAGGCTGTCGTATACATGTAGCCCGGATACCTGCAGGTATCGTTCATCCACCTCGATACCTTCTCCGCGAGTTCCCGGTCGGTGAGCTTGTCCGGCTCGATGCCAGCCACCCTCAACTCGGCAAGCAGCTTCTCGCGCATCGCGGGCGTCCAGTTCGTGGTGATGCCGGGCCGCAGCCATTCCTGCATGGCTGCGTAGTCGCGCTGACAGTTCGCGTTTGCGCCGATGACGCTTGCGAGGGTGTTCAGCGGGTAATGGATGACCTCGAATTCGCCAAACTCCGCCGTCTCCCGCAGCAGCCGCGCATCCTGATAATCATCATTCATCGAACGCAAATCGTAGGGCTTCATCACGCGCACGACGGTGCGGATCGAATAGCTGTATTCGCGCCGCTCATTCCAGTCTCCATCCGGCTTTCCATTGCCGTCGCTGTCCGCCTTCGCGGGGTTCGTAAAATACTTATGCGTTTCGGCAAAGTCGGAGAGCCCGTCGCCGTCGGTGTCCGCTTCGGGAGCACCGAAGGTGAGGACGGGAAAGATGAGCAGCGGAATAAGAGTGGCGGTGATTTTCATGGATGAAGTGAGTTATGGCGCGGGCTTGCCGACCCTGCGGCCGTCGGGGCCTTTCTGGGCGTCTTTGACGAAGTCGTCGAGGTAGATGCCGGTGAAGTTGGGGTAGGACTTCGCGAGGGTGACAATGTCGGACACGGTCTTAAGCCCGCCGCCGCCGCTGGAGCCGACGGCGGCCCAGTTCACGCGCTTCATTGATTCGAAGGCGATGGCCCACTGCTCCATCATGGTCTTTGCCTTCCACTTGCTCTCAAACCGCATCGCCTTCGGGCGATTTTGGTCTTGCTTGATGAAAAGCAGGTTCGTCACGCCCAGCCAGTGTGCGCCTTCCACCGGCGTCATGCGTGAGCCACCACGATAGCCGGCATTCTCGAGGTATCCGGCGTCGCCGTCCGATGGATAGCCAAAGAGCCAAAGATGGTCGCGGACGGTGGCAGGAGCGGCCTGCTGCGCCTGCGTGGCGGGTGATGCCAGCAGCAGGGCGATGAAAAGTGTGAGAGTCGTTTTCATGGGTTACTTCTCGTTCTTCGGAGCGAGAGAAAGGGTGCCGACCTTCGCCTCACTGGCCTGATCAACGGTCTTCGTGGTCGTCGGAGACCGAAAGGTCACGCAGGTCGAGGGCTTCGATGGTGCCGGTCTGGTGGTCGACGACGTGCTCCAGGCCTTCGGCGACGACATCGGAGATTTGCAGGCGTTGGATCTTCTTTTGATTGATTCGTTTGGATTTTGGGGTTGCTAATCGTTGGCCCGAATCAACAACACGCGATCGAGCCAGAAGCCATTTTCGGTGTCCGAAGAGCCCTTGATGAACGCGGGACCGGTGAATTTTGCGGAGACGTAGATGTCGTAGGTATTGTCGGCGGGGCCGGCTGGCTGGTCAAAATACGGGCCAAGCTGGACCCCGATACCCCAGGACCCGTGAGCGTAGATGTGGCTTTTAATGCTATTGATTGTCCATCGGCCGAGTTTGTAGATGTGGTATTGGCCATCCTGGGGAACATTCGTGATGACCAGCTTGGGCCCATAGGTTTTCGAGGCGACGTCGTAGGTTCCAAACACGGGTGGGCCCTGAGGCTGGTTCAGCGGAAGGGGCAGCCTTTTGGCCCGGCCGACGGGCGATCCTGGGTCGTCCACATTGGCGGAGACATCCTCGGCAAAAAGGTCGAGCACTTCGGTCCTGGGCACATTGGAAAATTCCGCAGGCAGCGGAAGCGGGTTGACGAAGCGATCAAGTCCCCCGGCAAACTTCTTCTCCATCTGCGGGCGGATCTTGTCCGAGTAGCCGGCCATCACATCCGCCGCTGCAACCTTCAGCGACTCCACCAGTTTGGCCCGGTCCAAGGGCAGTGGGCCGGACTGCTTTTCCAGCGTGTCCCAGTTGGCGAGGAGCATGAAGCTGGTGTGGGCGACCTCGCGGCGGACCCGCTGGAGATAGGCCTTGTCTTCCGGCCCGGCGCAGGCGGTCGCCGCCGCGACGAGGTCCGCGAGGATGCGTTGGTAGAACGGGACGGTGACGTAGGGGATCTGGCTGACATTGCCGTTGTGCTTCTCCCTTGCCGGAAGCTGCTCCTGCTCGCGCTCCAGGAAATCATAAAGGGCGCGCATCGGTTTGGCAGCAGGCCCGTAATAAACATCCATGAACGTCTGCACCTCTTCCGAGACATTGAGCGTCGGGTTCGCCATCAACCGGAGCGCCATGTAGTTGTAGAGCGGCTTGAAGTTCGATTCGAGCCACCACGTGTCGAGGTCTTCGCTTTCATGAAAAACGCCGCCGCTCACTCCCGCCTCGGCAAACAGGCGATAGTCGTCGGCCAGAATGGGCACGGGATTGAATGGCACCTTGGCCGGTGGGTTGCCGCCGAGCCCGTAGTCCCAGAGCGCGAGCCCGGGGGAGAGCTTTCCCCAGGCGAGCAGGTTCTCCACTCGCTCCTTCTGAGTGCGCAGCGGTTTTGAAGGATCGGGTGAGACGGAGAACCCGCCCCAGTCGATCCAGCGGATGATCACATTGCGCCGCGGGCGGATCGTTGCCGGAGGCTTGACCGTCGGCATGTAGGCGAAGGTCGTGAGGCAAACGCCGGGAAATTCCTTTTCCACGTCTGCGGCGATCCGGTTGATGAAGGTGAGCAGGGTCGCGCTGTTGGCCCCTTCCTTTTTAATCAGTTCCTGGCACTGCGGACACTGGCACCAGTCGTAGTTGTCCGACTGGCTCACATCGTAGAGCCACGCGCGCGGTAGCCCGGCGGCATCCGCCTTGGCGTTCTCTTGGCGGATGAAAGCCTTGAGCTTGGCCGTGACCACCTCGCGGGCGCCCTCGCTCGTGTAGCACAACTGGCCGGCGGCGCCGCCCGACAATGTCCCGTCGATGCGCTTGCCGTCCTTGCCCATCGCAAAATACTCCGGGTGCGTGGGGAAGTATTCCTTGAAGCTGCACCAAAATGTATCCGCCGTGTGGTTGCTCTTCGCGGGGAGCATGCCGCCGTGGGTATCAACGCCCCCGATGTTCCCATAGGTCCCGGCCTTGTTGTGCAGGCGGAACCATTGCTCCGCGAGAAGGAGCTTCGGGCTGTAAAAGCCCTGGCTGCTGAACGCGGTGTAGAGCTCGCGGATCCGGATGAACGGCCGTCCGCGCAGCTCGCCGGAGAAGGTCGGGTTCGCAATCTTCGGAATCCTCTCCGCGTCGCGGGCGACCCACGCGCAGCCGAGCTTCTCCAGAAACTCCCAGGTCGCGTAGAGCACGCCGCGCGGCTGACCGCCGGTGATGATGAGGTTCTCGCCGGAGCCCTTGACCAGCCACTCCTCCGGCGCCAGATCTCCGGGCGCGTTTGCGGCGGCGTATTTCGTCTTGCCCAGGTAAATGGCCGGCAGCATGGCGGCAGGGAATTCGCTTTCTTTGGCAATCCCATACCCACTCCCGATTATTTTCTGCAAGGTCTCGGACAACTTGCGGGCGGCGAGCTTTTCCTCGGGCCCCGGTGTGTCGCTGGTCACGATCGTCTGCGGAATAGACATGGGAACCACCGGAGGCTCGGAAGGCTGGGGGTGGCCATAGCCAGTGAGCAACAGCGCGGCGAGGAGTGGGAGGGCGCGTTTCATTTCTTCAGCGAGTTATGGCGCGGTCTTTCCGAAGGCTTTCACTTCCTCATGCGTCGGCGGGGTCTTGCGGTTGAGGGTGGCGGCACGGACTTTGGCGACGTCTTTCGCGGTGATGAAGGGGGCCTCGTTCCCGAAGCTGTTGCGGATGTAGCTGAGCACGCTGGCGATCCAGTGATCGCTGTTCGTGGCCATGGGCACCATCTGGGTGACGTAGGTCTTGCCATCGACGGGACCGGTGAGGCCGTGGAGCAGGACGAGGATGGATGAGTCAGGCGCACCAAGGACGACGGGCGATCCGGCGAGCGGCGGGGCGAGGGTGGCGCCGCCGGGCAGGCCCTCGGCGGGCGTGCCGCGGCCTTCGTTGCCGTGGCAGGCGAAGCAGAGCGATTTGTAACCGACTTCGCCGAGGCTGAGGAACTTCCGGTCGGCCTCGCTGAAGCGGGCATCGGTGAGGTAACTGCTGGGGGGATTCAGGAGCTGCCGCCCGATCTCCTGCACGCCGCGGGCGGGATGCTGCGCGACGAGGGATTCGATGCGCTGCCGGTGCCCGGACCAGCCGAGACGATGCGCGGTCATCATCACCTGGATGACGACATTCGGATCGGGATCGGCGGCGAGGTCGAGGACGGCTTTTTGCAGAGCGCCGGGTTCGGAAGGCGTGAGGGATTCGCTGGCGCGGATGGCTCCGATGCGCAGCGCGGCATGAGCATCCCGCAGCGTTTCGAGCACGAGCGCTTCATCCAGCGAGTTCAGGCCTTCCAGCGTCCAGAGCGCGTGCAGGCGGGCGAGCGGATTCTCGTGGGTTCTTGCCATCGTTTTCAGCGCCGGCAGCACGGAGGTGTCATTGCGCAACACGAGGAGCTTCTGCGCAGTGTCGCGCCACCAGCCGTTCGGGTGGGCAAGATGGGAAACCAGCTGCGCGGGTGTCTCCGCCAGCATTTTCGGCGTTTCGGCGGGTTTCGCGCTTTCATGCACGAGCCGCCAGATGCGGCCACGGCCGATGTTTTTCTCCAAGCCGTGCTTTTCGACGACGCCGCGCAGGTAACTGCCTTCTTTGACCGCCACGGCCTCCTGCACGACGCCGCGATACATGTCCACGATGTAGAGCGTGCCGTCGGGTGCGTTGGCGACGTTGACCGGGCGGAAGTTCGGGTCGGTGGAGCGGATGAACTCGGAGCGTTCGTGCGGATTGCGCAGGTGGGTGACGCCCTCGCGCACCTCGACTTTCGCCCGCCGGATGAGACGGCCCACGGGTTCACACACGAGCAGGTCGCCGCGCAGTTCGGCGGGCAGGCGGTCGCCGCGGATGATCTCGCTGCCGCAAGGGGAGGTGAAGTGGTTCAGCGTCTTGTCTTCGGCACGGAAACGCATCGCTCCGCCCTCGACATCGGCCAGCCCGACGAGCGGCCAGACCTCGGAGAAATCGTGCGGCGTCTGCCCGGTGATGTTGAAGCCGCCGTAGAGGATGGGCTGCTGGAAATTCTGCGGTCCGCGCTCGGCGCCACCGGTGAACCAGAGCTTGCCGTGATCATCCTGGGCCACGCCCCACTGGCCGCCGTTCGGTGGCGTGGGCTCCTGGAGCGGCGGTCGGCCCGCGCCGTTCCAGCGCAGGCGGTAGGCGTTGTAGCTGGCGTAGATCCAGTTATCGAGCGCCCAGACGAGACCGCTGGGCTGGTGCTCGAGATTGCCGCCGCGCGGCCCGCCGGCCGACCAGAGTTCCTTTTGATCCGCCACGCCGTCGCCATCGGTGTCGCGATGGAGATGCAGGTCGTTGGAATCCGTCTCCGCCACGAGCAAGGCCCCGTCGAGCGGCAGGATCATGCGTGGCAGCACGAGTCCGTCGATGAAGACGCTGTGGCGGTCAAAGACCCCGTCGCCCTTGCTGGACCAATGCATCGAGACGCGGCCGTTTTTCTCCCGCTGGCCGGTGCCCTCGAGGTCGTTCATGAAGGCCCGCATCTCGGCGACGAACATCCGTCCATCCCCATCGAAGGCGATGGCGACCGGCTCTTTGATGACAGGATCACCGACGACCAGTTCAAGGCGGTAGCCCGGTGGCAGGTGGAAGGTGGCGAGCTGCTCCTCGGCGGTGAGGTAGGGTGTCTCGGCTGCCTGACAGAGCGGATGGCAGCAGAAGGTGAGCAGTGGAATGAGATGTCGAAGAGTCATGTTTGAAAGGGATGGCAGCAGAATGGGGGCAGTAGAATGAATGGAAGAAGTCAGGCTTATTCGGCTGCCCTCATTCTACTGCCATTTTCATTCATCTGAGTGCTGCGGGGTCATGGATCAGGGGTTGGTCAAAGTCGTGATCTCGACACGGGCGTGATTGAAGTTGATCCACTGGAGGTGGGGGACTGGAATGAGGTGGAAGACGCTTTCCAACTGTCGCTGATAGTGGCTTTGGCGAGTGGCCATGGAGGTCAGAACGAAGGCGGACCGGGGGCCGTGCATTTGGACGAGATGGGTGCCAAGGGTCCGCTCTCTAGACCGCACTTCGACACGTTTCAGGCAGTGTTGTTCTCCGCCGAAATGATGAACGAGCGCCTCATTGTAGAGGCGGGAGCTGAGATGTGTGCCCCAGTCTGCCAAAAGCGATCTCAGGTGGCCGATGAGGCGTTCACAATGTTCGTCCACCTGATGCCAGCCGGAATTGCGCAGCGTCGGATGCTGCCGATCCGCTTCCGCGAGTGTGTTTTGATGCAGGTCCCCCCGGATCTTGTCTTCGCCAAAATTCAGGAGCTTCACGAGGCGCACCTTCTGCAGCATGGCGTAGTGAAGGCATTGAGCTTTATGTTCGGGCAGGCGACGGGCCACCACCTTCAACTCATAGACCATCTGATTGACCACCAGATCGAGGTAATAGGTCTTGGTGAAACTGCCATGGCTCACCGTGATGGGCACTTGAGTGTGAACCTCGAACCCATCGGCCCGAAGTCTGTCCGCCAGCTCATTTTCATAAATGCGCTCATCGAACAAGCGCCCGAACTTGTTCTGAACGTCATAGGCATGATTCACGACCGCCTTGTCAATGGCCCGGAACTCAGCATCGGCGACCGAGTGAAGGTGGAGCGAGCGAACGATCGGCATGAGAATGGGGAGGTTTGAGTGGCAGCAGAATGGTGGCAGCAGAATGAAAGGAAAAGATCAGTCTTATTCTGCTGCCCTCATTCTACTGCCATTCCTCGGTTCATCCGAAGTAGGAACTGACCGGTGCCGCGGGATCATCGGCGATGTGGATCCAGAGGTGCACGTGCGGTGCGCCGCGGAAGAACCACACGAAGGCCGGGCCCTCGATGCGCCACACGTCCCACTCGCCGTCGGCCCCCATGTCGAACTGCTCGTAAAAGGCCATGCTGCACGCCTCGATGCCGCCTTGCTTCTTTAGGCAGCGCATCACCTGGCTGCGATACTCCTCACGATACGGTTCGAGGAAGCCCGCGAGCATTTGATCGACGGCCTCGCGCTGCTCGCGGCCCATCTCGGCAATCGGTAAGCCCGGAAACGGCCCTTTCGGTCCGCGAAAGCGGATCTCCGCCTCGCGACGGTCATCGCGCTCGATGCCGGGCCGCACCGTGGTGCGGTCGAGCGTCTTGCGCAGCAGCGCATCCACCCGCGCGATCTCCTTCGGCGTGGGATGGCGGAGCTGCCGGTCGAGGTCCGCCATCACCGCCGGATCGGTCACGCCGCAGGGCACCTGGTCCTTTACCCGCGCCCGTGAGCGCTGTTTTTCATCGAGCAGCGCATAGACCGCGTTCGCGAGCTTCGATTGATACCACCAGATGTTGTCGGGATGCCCGGTTTTTTCGAAAAAGCCCGAAGGCTGGTGCCCATGCGCAATGCCACCGCCGAAAGCCGAGGACGTGTCGTGTCCGCTGCCCGCCCGCAGCGTGAGGTGAAAGCCCGTCACCAGACATTGGAAATGCTCCTGGTCCGGCGCGCCGAAAAACGCGATGGCCTGGTCCTCGCCCCACGCGCCGCCGTAGTCATCCGTGGCCTGTTGTTGCAGCTTTTCTGTCCAGCCCGGAGCCAGCACCGTTTTCATCACCTCCAGCACCAGCGCCCGCTGGGCATCCGTGTAGAAATCGCTCGCCAGCAACTGCGGTGTGATCTTCCAGGCATTCGCCATGTGTGTGCGCAGCAGCACGCCCTTCGGATCGGCGAAGTAAAGGGGCTTGCGCGCATACTGGATGTCCACCCGGTAGTCCCAGTCAAAGCACACCGCCCGGCGCTGCTCCGCGCTCAGGCTGTGATACAGCTCGCGCATCACCTCATGCGAGCCGGAGGCCGGACGCTTCGTTGATTGAGCTCGTGCCAGCGGCGCGGCCAGGCCCCCGCAGAGCGCGGTGGCGGTGCGGGTGACAAAACGTCGGCGTGTTTGGGATGTGGGTAGAGTGGGCTGGTTTTCCATGGGATGAGCTTATCCAAGCACTACGCGACACCGACCCCGTTTGCAGGAGCCTTGCGAGACTATTTTCCTAATGGCCGTTACTCTCAGAGCAATGAAACCCAAGCGCTCCGCCAAGCCCTCCGATGACCGCCGTTACTTCAAGGAAGTGCGGTTCCGCCAGATCCGCGCCTTGTTTGAAATCGCCAGGCACGGCACCTTTGCCGCAGCATCCCGGAGCCTCGGCATGGCCACGCCCTCCGTGTGGCGGCAGGTGCGGGCGCAGGCGTCTCCGCCATTGTTTGTCGTGCATCGTAACAAGCTGCTCACGCCAAGATCTCCCGCACCACCTCGCCGTAGACATCGGTGAGGCGGAAATCGCGGCCGAGGTGGCGCCAGGTGAGGCGTTCGTGATCGAGGCCGAGCAGGTGCAGGATGGTGGCGTGGAGGTCGTGGAGGTGGACCTTGCCGGAGACGGGGCGGAAGCCGAACTCATCGGTCTCGCCGTGCATGAGACCGCCACGCACGCCGCCGCCGGCCATCCAGGCGCAGAAGCTCTCGGGCTGGTGCTCGCGGCCATGTTTTTCGATGGGCGCAGTGCGGCTGAGGTCCTGGCTCCATGGGGTGCGGCCAAACTCGCCGCTCCAGACCACCAGCGTGTCCTCCAGCAGCCCGCGTGATTTCAAATCGCGGATCAAACCGGCGCACGGCAGGTCGCTGGCGGCGCAGCTCTTCGGCAGGGCACCGCGGATGTCGCCGTGGTGATCCCAGCCATCCATGGTGACCTGCACAAAGCGCACTCCGGCCTCGCTGAGACGACGGGCGAGCAGGCAGGCGCGGCCGTTTTTGTCGGTCGTCTTTTCGCCAATGCCGTAGAGCTTTTTTGTAGCCTCGGTTTCTTTGGAGAGATCGACCAGATCCGGCGTGGCCGTCTGCATGCGAAAGGCGGTCTCCAGGCTGTGGATCATGCCCTCCATGCGGGCATCGGTGTCATGTTGCGCCAGCAGGCGGCGGTTCATGCGCTGGATGAAATCAAAGCGCCGCCGCTGGGAGGCGTCATCGGTCGCTGAGTCGGTGAGGAAGGCGATGGCGGGAT
>JBEIGR010000168.1:0-9326 GCA_040381795.1 Verrucomicrobiaceae bacterium
ATCCTCTCGATGCCGGACAAGTGGGAGTACCCATGGTTCGCGGCCTGGGACACGGCGTTTCACATGCTGCCCTTCGCGGAGACGGACCCGGATTTCGCGAAGGACCAGATGCTGCTGTTTTTGCGGGAGTGGTATCTGCATCCGAACGGCCAGATCCCGGCCTACGAATGGAAATTCAGCGATGTGAACCCGCCGGTCCATGCCTGGGCCTGCTGGCGTATCTATAAAATCACCGCGCCGCCTGGTGAGCGTGATCGCGAGTTCCTGGAACGCTGTTTTCAGAAGCTGCTGCTGAACTTCACCTGGTGGGTGAATCGCAAGGACAGCGAGGGTCGCAATCTCTTCGCGGGTGGCTTCCTCGGTCTGGATAACATCGGCATCTTTGACCGCAGCACCGCGCTGCCGGATGGACAAAGGCTGGAGCAGGCCGATGGCACGGCGTGGATGGCCTTTTATGCGCTGACGATGCTGAACATGTCTCTCGAACTGGCGCAGCGGCCCGATGGCAGCGTGAACACAGCCTATGAGGACATGGCATCGAAGTTCTTTGAGCACTTCGTGCAGATCGTGGATGCCATCAACACTCTCGGTGGCCAGGGTCTGTGGGATGAGGAGGATGGCTTCTACTACGACCAGATCCTCGATGATGGAAAGCCGCCCGTGCCGCTGCGCACGCGGTCGCTGGTGGGTCTGCTGCCGCTCATCGCGGTGGAGCTGCTGGATGAGGGCCGCATCACGCGATTGCCTGGCTTTAAGAAGCGCCTGGACTGGTTCCTCGCTCATCGCTTTGATTTGGCGCGGCACATCAGCTACTGCCAGCGTGGCGGTGCGCATGGGCATCGGCTGCTCGCCATTCCATCGCGTGAGAGGCTCGCTCGTTTGGTCGCCTATTTGCTGGATGAGAGTGAGTTTCTCTCACCCTACGGCATCCGCTCGCTCTCCCGTTACCATGAGGCGCATCCGTTTTCACTGCATGTGCAGGGTGAGTATAAAGTGGTGCGCTATGTGCCTGGAGAGAGCGACAGCCACATGTTTGGCGGGAACTCGAACTGGCGCGGACCGGTGTGGTTTCCCATCGCCTATCTCATCATCGAGGCACTGGAACGCTACCACCACTACTATGGCGAAAGCTTCACCGTGGAGCTGCCGACGGGCAGTGGACAGCGCGTGACGCTGCTAGAGGCCGCGCATGAGATCGCCCGGCGCATGAGCCATCTCTTTGAGCCAGATGCAAAGGGCCACCGCCCGTGCCACGGCGGTGATCCACGCTATTCCCAGGACGGTCCCTGGCGTGATCTCATCCTCTTCCACGAGTTTTTCCACGCCGACACCGGCCGCGGCTGCGGTGCCTCACACCAGACCGGCTGGACGGCGCTGGTGGCTCGCTTGATTCGCAAACGCTGAACCCTAACCCTTCCACACCACCCCCACGACTCATGAAATGGTCCTTCAAACTCGGCCGCTTCCTCGGCATCGACGTCTTCATTCAATTCACGTTTTTCATCCTGCTGGCCATCATCGGTCTGGCGCACTGGATGCCGCAGGGCAGTCTCATGGCGGCGTTGAGTGGTGTGCTTTTTTTTGTGCTGCTGTTTCTCTGTGTACTGCTGCATGAATACGGACATGCGCTGATGGCGCGGTGCTTTGGCGTGGGCACGCGGGACATCACGCTGCTACCCATCGGCGGCGTGGCACGGCTGGAGCGCATCCCGGAAAAGCCCATGCAGGAGCTGCTGGTGGCGTTGGCCGGACCTGCGGTAAATGTGATCATCGCACTGGCCCTGGCCGTGTGGCTTACGCTGGAGCACGCGTGGGAGCCGCTGTCCACGCTCGGCATCGCCGAGGGTGGCATGATCGAGCGCCTGCTGGCCGTAAACATCGGCCTCGTGCTCTTCAACATGCTGCCAGCCTTTCCCATGGATGGCGGGCGTGTCCTGCGTGCCGCGCTGGCGATGAAGATGGACTACGCCCGCGCCACCAGCCTCGCTGCCAAAGTGGGGAAGGTCATGGCGCTGCTCTTTGCCATCTACGGCCTGTTTGCTAATCCCATGCTCATCCTCATCGCGGTGTTTGTGTGGTCCGGCGCTGCACAGGAGGCCACGCTGGCCCAGGTGCGCTCCGTCGTCTCCGGAGCTACCGTTCGTGATGCGATGGTGACGAACTTTCACACCGTCACCTCCAGCACCACACTCCAGGAAATGGCCGCGCTGATGCTCTCCGGTGCGCAGAGTGACTATCCCGTGATGAAGCGGGATAGCCTCATAGGCATGCTCGCCCATGCCGACCTGCTCGCCGCCATGCAGACGCGGCCCCTGGACACGCCCATTATCACCCTCATGCGCACGGACTTACCCAGGCTCGAAGAATCCGAGCTGCTCGACGACGTGCTGCTGCGTGACCGCGAAGACGACACCATCGCTATGCCCGTGCTGAACCACGGCGTACTCGTGGGCCTGCTCACTGGTGAAAACATGCACGAGTACTTCATCATCCGCGAGGCGCATCGCGGCATCGACCTGCCCTGGAGCCGCGGCGTGCGAGTGGTGCGTGAGATGGCGGTGCCGCGCTGAGGAGCGCGGCAAGGTGCGATTGAGACGGCCTCATCCATTTGCTGAAAGCCGCTGCGCCCGGCTGCGCATGGCGGCGGGTGGACTCCTTCGACAGCTTGGCGGGCATGAACTCGGACCTACATCCCGTCTTCCTTTCCGGCCAGAACCGCTCCCACCTCCACACACCCCTCTCCGTGGTGGCTCTCTATGATGGAGGAGATTCCGCGCCGCGTGTGACGCAGGCACGCGAGCAGCTCCTCAGCGTCGCTGGCCCGCAGTGGCGCATGGCCTTTCATGCGTGGCCCTTTCATCATCTGGAGGCACTCGCCACACGCTCCATGGCACGACACATCACGGAGCAGTCCTCCGTCATCCTGCTGGCCTCTGCCAGCGGTTCCGCCGTGCCGGATCACGTCGGCCAGTGGCTCGATCAAAGCCTCATCGAGCAGAGGGATCGCCGCGCCTTCATCGTGGCGCTGGAAGATAGCGGAGCACTGTGTGACTACGCGGGCAGGCTCGCATCACGCTGGGGCACGCAGCACCTTTGCTGCGCGGATTTTGAAAAAGAACCGCACCGCCAACTCATCGCCCAGGCCATCGAAGAACGGCTGGAGGAGGATGAAGACGATGCAGTAGATGCTCGACACGAAGCTGTGCAGCCTCCCACGCCGAAACAGGCCACATCCGCAGTCCCCGAGTCCGTCATCATCACCGCACCCCATCTGCGCGAACAGATTCGCATGCGTGCCTACCATCTGTGGCTGCAAGCAGGCAGTCCCGGCGGCCAGGAGCTGGACTTCTGGCTGCGAGCCGAGCGTGATTTCCTCCATCGCCCAGCGGCAGACGCCAGCACCCAGGAGCACTGGTGAAGCAGGCTGAAAGCCTCTCAGCCGCTTGCTGAGAAGCGCACCACGTGGCTGCTCATAGCACACCACACAGCGCATGTCAGAATCCCCTTGTCATTCACACCAACCACCGAATCCCAAATGAAAAAACCTCAACGCCTCCTCCTCATCCTGACCGCCGCCGTGCTGGCCTCATGCACGCATGAAAGCGCCAAACTTCACGTGCCGCGCGAAGGAGAAGACCAGCATCACCGCCACACCAAGGGCAGCTGGATCCCGCATAACTCCTGACGCGGCTCCTTCCCCCACGCCTTTCGGCAGGAGTCATCCGTGATCTGCACCCCCCCGGCCACATCAGACGCGGGCAGCTCCTGTCGGAAATCCTTTCCACCCAACAAACAAACCTATGATCATCCATCTCGACTGGTTCGGCTGCAACCCACGCAGCAAATGGGAGACTGAAATCCATCAGACTCTCGAAAACCTCGCCACCATCAAGCGAGTCTCCCGCGCCAGCGTGCGCGTCGAAGAAATCACCGAAGGAGGCCCACGCTATCACCTCACCATGATGCTCACCATGCCGGGGCCTGATGTGATCTCCCACGGCATCGGCCACACCTTTGACGAGGCCTTGCTGAAGCTGACCGCCACCGTGCGCCAGATGCTCACCATGCGTGCCATGAAGCTGCGGCAGCATGATGGCGCGGCCCGTGGTGTCAAAGCGCTCCATCGCGGCTGAACCATCCCTTTCACCCTCCAGCACCAACCCCATGAAAACCACCCACCTTCTGTTCACCTCGTGCAGCCTCATCGCAGCAGCCTGCATGCTGCCCGTGCTCGTCCTCGTCGGCATGGAAACACAACAGCAGGTGCCTCCGGCGCGGTCCGCGACTGCGCCTGGCAAGCTGCTGACACGCACAGAGCTGCTCGCGCTCGAAAACATCGCCCACCGCGCGGAATCCATGATGGCGATGTCCAACATCGTGCCCACCCGCGTGTGGCCGCATGCCGTCCAGGATGCACGTGGCCGCCAGGGCATCTTCATCAGTAGCCTACGTCCGTTGTTGGAGGAAAAAGATGAACGCCTCATCATGGCAAAACGCGCCTGGGTGGTCCTCGGCCTCGTCGCCGCTGTCAAATACGCCGAGGGCAGCCAGATCGGCCACATCGCCTTCACCGATGCCGAGGGCCTCCAAGGCGAGCGCTACTACTATGATCTCGACATGGCCCACGCACGCGACATCCAGCGCGATCTACTCCGTGGCCGGCTCGCCCTCAATGCCGCCTACGACGTCATCTCCGCCCGCTGGGAAAAAATCACCGCTGAACACGACCTCGCCACCCGATGAAACGCCACACTCCATCCACAAGCAGCAGCACCCACCACGCGGCATACGGGGCATCCTCACCGCGCCTCCCTTCCACATCCACTCCATCCTTCCTCTCGTTTCTTTTTCAGTTGCCGCCTTATGTATCTCCGCCTCATACCGATCTGCTCCCTTGCCCTGTCCGCGCCTCTTCGAGCCGCTATCGGTGACCCGCAGATCGGTACGGACCATCCTTGGTATCCAGGCGAGCTAGCGATGTCTTCCTTTGAGCGGCTCGCCGTCACGCAGGCCGCGCAGTATGAGCGCGTCACCGGCCTGAAGGCGGACAACGATGAGAACAAAGCGCTCGCCGCGTGGTTCTTCCGCAACACGCACTACGCTCACGGCGAGGAGGGAAAGGAAAACCTGTGGGGCAAAGGCTTCGCGAACGATTCGCAGCATGCCACGCGGGACTACTGGACCGGTCTCTTCGCGTACGGCTTCGGCCTTTGCGGCACCACGCATGCGCAATGGACCGCTGAGATGGACGCATTGCTCGGCCCCTGCCGCAGCCGCGTCACCGGCACGCACGGCCACAACAGTTTCGAGGTCTTTCTCAAAGGTGGCGCGTATGGCGACGGCCGCTGGGCCATGCTCGACCACGATCTCTCCACTGTCATCTTTGATGCCATGGGCACCTCGCTGCTCGAGCTGAATACCATCTCGCAGCACCATGAGCGCTTCGCGCGGCGCGATTACCATCCCGAGCGGCAAAAAGGCTGGCTCATCTGCGGCTTGCACAAGGACGACGGTGCCTCCTACGCCGCCTTCAACAGCGCGGAGTATCGCGCCGGTTACGCAGGCCCGCCGCCCATCGTGCAGCTTCGCAAAGGTGAAAGCCTCCGCCGCTGGTTTGAGCCCGGCCTCGCGGATGGCAAGACCTTCGTCTTCTGGGGCCGCAATCCCATGATCAAAGGCATCCCCGGCCCCGAGCGCTCCCGCACCTGGGTGAATCAGCCCGACAAGATGCATGGCTCAAAGCTCGGCACACCGCACATCGACGGTCAGGCTCGCTATGGCAATGCCGTGTATCACTGGCAGCCCGATTTCGTCGAAGGCGTCGTCAGCAGCGATGAAAAGCACGTCACGCTCGAATTCTTCACGCCTTACATCATCGGTGCCACGCCGCCGGATGACAGCGAGTGGGGCATCTACAAGCCCGGCGGCAAAAACGGCCTCGTTTTGCGCGGCAGCGCCACCTGCGCCGTCGCCGTCTCCACCGATGGCGGCACGTCGTGGCATGAGGCGGGCACCTTCAAAGACGGCCTCGACCTCACCGACCACGTCAAAGGCCACCGCCAGTATCATCTGCGCTTCCACGCCTCCGCCTCCGACCTCCAAAAAGCCGCCATCACGCTCACCACCGTCTGCCAGGCCAATCCCGCCACCTTCCCGCGTCTCAAAGACAACGGCGCGCTCATCGTGCATGAGGCCAGCGGACGCGGCATCGTCAGCTACGGCCCGAACAAGCAGCAAGCCGCGCCGCGCATCATCGACGGCGCGTTGGACTCGCCGAAGGTCACACTCGAGTTCGCCACGCCTCGCGGCGAGAGCATTCAGGCGCTGCACGTCGCCACGCAGATCGCTTCCAGCAATCCACCGAGCCCCGACATCGCTTATCACATCGATTACTCGCTCGATGGCGGTCAAAAATGGTCCCCGCTGCTCAAAGATGGCCGCATTGAACGTCGCGGAGCCGAGCCGAAAGATTTCTGGTCGCAGTCGATGTGGAGCGCCGCGCTCCACCTGCCGGAAAACACCGCCAGCAACGTCCGCGTGCGCTTTCACAACACCGGCGGAAAGCGCTACCTCCGCGCCGAAGGTCATCTGCTTTATCCCGTGAGCGGCACCGCCTCGAAAGTCACTTTTGCCTGGACGGATAGCACTGGCGAGCACCAGCAAAGCAAGCTAATCGACCACCGCGGAAGCTGGGAAATCCCCACGCACCAGCAGGTGAAAACACGCTGGGTGGAGATCGCTCATCCCTGAGCTCTTGCCACATTCATTTCATCTTCCAACACCAACCACATGCCCCTCCACGCCATCAGCACCACCCCCGTCGAGCATTGCGAACTCTGCCACAGCACTCACTTCACCGAAGTGGGGAACAAAGACCGGGATGGGCAACCTCTGCGCAGCGTCATCTGTGAAAACTGCGGCCTCGTCTTCTCCGATCCGCGGCCTGCTTCCACGCAGATCGACGACTTTTACCGCGAAGGCTACCGCATGGCCTACAAGCAGGCCTGGCAGCCGCGGCTGAAGCACACCTACCGCGCCGGCAAGGTCGCGCAGGGCCGCCTGCATCACCTCATGCCGTTGCTCGCACCCGGATCGAGAGTGCTCGATTTCGGCTCCGGCGGCGGTGAGATCGTCTTCATCCTCCGCGAGCTTGGTCATGAGGCGCGTGGCATCGAGCCGAATATCGGCTACGCCGAATACTCGCGCGATGTGCTCGGCATCCCCGTGCAGATCGGCGGCTTCGCCGAAGCACGCGTCGAGCCGCGCAGCCTCGATCTCGTCACGCTCTTCCACGTCGCAGAGCATCTGGAGCATCCCGTCGAGGCCTTCAAACAAGCCGCGCAGTGGCTTCGCGTTGGCGGCAAGCTCTACATCGAGGTGCCCAATGTCGAAAGCCGCTGCATCTGGCCCTCCAGCCGTTTTCATCAGGCACATCTCTACAATTTCAACGCCGCCACGCTCGCGCAGGCCGGACGCCGCGCTGGATTGAAAGTCACCTCCACCTTCACCTCCGAAGACGGCGGCAATGTCATCTGCGTCTTTGAAAAGCCTGAGCTGGTCGAAGATGCCACGCCCGCGCCACTTCCCGGCAATGCCCAGCGCGTCCTCCGCATCCTCCGCAGCCATACCGTCCTCACCCACGCCCTCACCGCGCATCCGTATGTCCGCCCGCTGAATAAAATCCGCCGTCAGTGGCATGAGCGGCATGCCCTCTCACGCTTCAGCGATGGGAAAACCCTCCTGCGATCCATCTCCCGAGAGATCAAGCATCCCCGCCAATTCCCCAGCCATTCCTCGGCCACCCGAATGCACGTCTCCATCTGACACGGAGAACCGCCAGCACATTAACAAGACACACACATTCTCAGGCCGACTAGCCGAAATGTTGTCGAAATCTAGAAACCTCGCGGCAGCGTCGCGGAGTGCGCTGTCGAGCGCAGATAGAATGCTCGCCGAGCGAGAGAGTGCCGTCCGGTTGGCGAAAGTAGTGCCGCGCCGAGGCTTGCCACCGCGCGACTTCCCCCGTGAATCGAGCTGCAACCTTCACTTTCATTCAAGCGAACGATGAATGCCAAAACATGAATTGGAGCGAAACCTAGCTCCGACGCATTTGATGGGCACATGGACCTCCTCACCGCGATTCAATCGAACCTCCTCAGCCCGGCGGTGCTGTTTTTTGTGCTCGGCGTGTTTGCAGCAGTCTCGAAGAGCGATTTGAAGTTTCCTGAGTCGCTATACACCACGCTCACGATCTATTTGCTGATCGCCATCGGCTTCAAAGGCGGCGTGGCGATCCACGAAGCGGGCATCGGTGCGGTGTGGCTGCCAGCGCTCGCGGCGATGGCGCTGGGCGGGCTGATCCCGCTGTGGACGTATCCGGTGCTGCGAAAGCTGGGCGGCTTCAGCATCGCGGATGCCGGAGCCATCGCGGCGCATTATGGCAGCGTGAGTGCAGTCACTTTTATCGCGGCGACGAACTTTCTCAAAAGCATCCACGAGCCTTTCGAGAACTATGCGTCGGCCTTTCTCGCCGTGATGGAATCGCCCGCGATCATCGTCGGCGTGATGCTGGGCAAAGGAGCTTTCGGTGGGAAGTTTTCACTGTCCGATCAGGGCGTGCGTCATGCGCTGCGGGATGCCGTGCTCGGCCGAGGCGTGCTGCTGCTCATCGGCGCGATGGTGATCGGGGCACTGAGCGGCAAAAGCGGCATGAACTCAGTCGAGGGTTTCTTTGTGACGCCGTTTCAAGGTGTGCTGGCTTTGTTCCTCCTCGAAATGGGCATGGTGGCGGGGCGCAGGTTGGGGGATTTGAAGAAGGTCGGTCTCTTCCTGCTGCTCTTCGGCCTCATCGCGCCAGTGGTGCATGGTGCGGTGGGCGTGCTGCTCGGCACCTGGGTGGGCCTGAGCACGGGCGGGGCGATGCTGCTGGGCGTGCTGACCGCGAGCGCGAGCTACATCGCTGCTCCCGCTGCGGTGCGCCTGTCTTTGCCGGAGGCCAATCCGACCTACTCACTCACCGCCGCGCTAGCCATCACGTTTCCCTTCAACATCACGGTCGGTGTACCGCTCTACTTTGAAATCGCCAAACGTCTCCAGCCATGACTCTGCATCCCATGAAACTCGTGACCATCATCTGCGAGGCCATCCTCGAAGAGCGGGTGGTGGAACTGCTGCGTGAATCTGGAGCGCACGGCCACACCGCCTTTAACGTGCGCGGCAGCGGCCATCAGGGTGAGCGCACGGCGGACATCGCCGAGACGGGCAATGTGCAGATTCAGGTCATCGTGAAGCCCACCGTGGCCGCTTTGATGCTGGAGCGGCTGCAC
>JBEIGR010000169.1:0-9325 GCA_040381795.1 Verrucomicrobiaceae bacterium
ACTCGTGTCGCCCTCAGTCGACTGCGCCAACGCTACCGCGACCTCCTCCGCGCCGAAGTCGCCCGCCTCGTCGATTCCCCCGATGAAGTGGACGACGAACTCGCCCACCTCATGCTGGCGCTTTCCTAGCGGAGGGTTGATAAGCCTTCTGGTCCAATTGCTGGGCTCTTGGTTAACAGACATGGGATGCACCCGCCATCTGCCGATGTCACCATCCTCCGAGTTCAGTCGTTTGATCTCGTCAGTCGTATTCTCAAGCTGTTGAACTGGGATGAATCGGAGTTCGAGACTCGCGATATGGAGCGTCATCAAGGTCCACGGCGCAAGATTCTCACCTGGCAGATCATCGTCGGCCTGATCGCTCACGCGCTACCCTTTACCGGTCGCTTCTCCCAATGCTTGCGCCAGTTTTTCGGCATGACTCTCAGTGACTCCGCCCTCAGTCAGCGCCGCGCACAGCTCGGCACTGACCTCTTCCTGCTCATCATGCGTGAGACGCTGCGTCCACTGGCTGATGCACGCTTGCATCCGGCGTGCTTTTTCGGTGCGCTGCGTCTCCTCGGCATCGACGGCACATGCTGGAGCGTGAGCAACACACCCCAGCATCTTGCACGCATCCTCAAAGCGAAGACCCGGCGTGGCAGCGCCGCCTTTGCCAAGATCAGCATGAGCGCACTGGTGGAACTCGGCACGCACGCGCCACTGCACGCCGCCCTCGGCCTGGATGGGGAGAGCGAGCAGGTGCTCAGCGTGCCGCTGTTTGCAGAGTTGCCGCCACAGAGCCTGCTCATCCTTGATCGGCTCTACGGGCAGGCCCCGATGCTCGATGATTTGCAGGCACACTGCGCGGCGGCCAAGGAACAACACTACCTCGTGCGAGTGAGAGCCAAGCTCGCCGTCCAAGTGCGCAAGCTGCTCGCCGATGGCTCCGCGCTGGTGGAGGTGGCCCTGCGTGACAAGGCCAGGCAGCGCTTGGTGCTCAAAACACTCGTCGTGCGCGAAGTGCGCGGGCGGGTGTGGAGCCGCGCCCAAAACAAGTGGGTGGAAGTGCGCTTGTGGACCAGCCTGAGCGTGGAGCAAGCCGACGCCGCACAACTGATCGAACTTTACGCACGGCGCTGGGAGCAGGAGGTGTTTTACCGCGAGCTCAAACTCCAGGTGGCCCGCGGAGAGCTGTTGCAAAGTCACACACCGGAGACAGCGCAGCAGGAGATCGCCGCGCTGCTCATGGCCTGCACGCTGGTGGCGCAGGAACGGCTGGCAGTGGCCGCTGAGGTCGGTGGTGAAGTGCAGGCGGCAGGAGTGGTGCGCATCAGCCTGAGCATCTGCCTGGAGCAGACCCAGGCGTTGTGGCTCGTGCTCAGCGCGGCACAAGGCTTGATGGATGAGGCGGCGCAACGCGAACTGGTGCGTCGAATGCGCACGCAGATCGCCGCCTGCGCACTGCCACCACGACGCCCCAGAAGCTGTGAACGCAAAGTTCGCCAGCCAGTCACCCAATGGCCGCGCATGATTACCCCCACTTCAGTGACCGCCACCGCCGTCTATGAAGTCACCATGATTGCTTAACGGCATTGGCTCTAACCCGCCTTGCCTGCGCTTCCACCTTTGACGCGCCTTGCGGACGTCTTCGCGGTCTTGCTCGGCGGCGCGGAGCGTCTTTTTTTATATGTCAGCCCCATGTCCACCAGCACGTAGTGGATCGCTGGCAGGGTGCACTTCAGTCCGAGGGCCTCACGCAACTCGGCCAGCGTCATATCCGGCTTGCGCTTGAGATGCTGACGGATGGCAATGCGGTGCTCGGCCACGATGAGCTTTTTGCGCCCGGCGAGGTGATGCCGGGGCTTGATGCAGCCGGTCTTGCACCGCTGCTGGAGCAGTTTCTTGACCATGCCGTAGGAGACTCCAAAGCGCCGGGCGATCTGTTCCTGGGTGCCCTCCCCCCGGTCACAGGTGCTGATGATGCGTTGACGGAGATCAAGAGAGAGTGCGGCCATGCTTGCTTGTACACCTCTCGCAGATATATTCCACATTATTATTTAAAATGCTCTAGTTCCAGCAAGAATGGAAAAGACCCCATACTTCAACCGACTGAAGTATGTCGCACTCACTCGCGCTCGACGGATAGCCTCCGTTTTCAGCTTTTCAGCGTGAAGACAATCAACTTAGAGGCATGTACGACAGCTCCGCTAGCAAACGTGGCGAATAGTTTTCTACTCAATCTCCAAACGTCTCAGTAAGCTCAGCAGATCGCCGACTGGCATCTTCGGAGCCTGCGCCGTCACCGGCATCGCTATTCCCGAACTCCTCCGTGCCAGCCATGCCAAACCCTGGGCCGAGTGCGACACCGACCAGGAGCGCCTCAACGTCTTCCAGCATACCCCATTCCTGTCCTGGCACCGCCAGCACGTCTTTTGCCCGTAGAAACGACCAGACCGTTCACTTCCCCATGGCAAGTCGATCGGCGACTACGCATGAACGGCGAATGTCATTCTGGGATGGGCGTCCCACTTTTCACGGCGGTAGATTAGGCAACACGAAGGCTCAACGGGTCCCCGGCAGACTTTGCGAGGCTAAGATCGCGATCTGCGCTGCCCAATTTTGAGGCGACGGTCTGCTTGGAGAGCTTCCTTGCCTGAAAACCATTGCGTTAATTCGTTACATTCTAAATCTGCCTGGGTATAAGCGCTCGAACTCAATCATGAAACGCATCACTCTCGTCCTGCTCTCAATGCTTCTGCTGGCCCTGACGGCAAGCGGGCAGGAAGCCAGAATTGTCTCCGTCGAAAACAAGGTGGAGGCGGCGAAAAGTGCCGGCGCGTGGGCTGCCGCGCAGGCGGAGCAGCGGCTGGCGATCCAGGATCGCATTCGCACGCTGTGGAAGAGCCGGGCGACGGTGCAGCTCACGGGGCTGTATAACATGCGCATGGAGCAGCTCACCACGGTGGAGATTTCCCCTTCCCTGCTGGATGACAGCAAGCCGCGACTCGACCTCAGCGGCGGGGCGCTGTTTATCTTCAGCCGCGAGCAGAGCGGTGAGATCGACATCAAAACACCCGCGGCAAACGGCGCACTGCGCGGGACGCAGCTTTTTGTGAAGGTGGATGGGAATGGGAAGACGTTTTATCAGGTGCTGGAAGGGCGCGTGGAGGTTTCCAATCCGCAGGGACGTGTCGAAATCAGCGCGGGCGAGGCGGCGGAAGCGGTTCCAGGCTCGGCACCTCGGCGCACGGCGGTTTTGGAGGCGAAAAACATCCTGCAATGGGCGCTTTATTACCCAGCGGTGATCGATCCGGCGGAGCTGGAGGCGGCGAACGGTCAAGGTGATGTCTCCAAGGCTTCCACGGCTCTTCAAGCCTACGCAGAAGGTGATTTGCTGGCGGCGCTGGAGTTGCCGAAAGGCGGCTCGAAGGCTCTGGAGGCGGCTGTTTTGCTCGCGGCGGGCCGTTTGGACGAGGTGAGGCCGATTTTAGCCCAAATGCCCCTTTCGAGCCCGAATCGCCGAGCGCTCGAAAAAACTCGTTTTGGCGGCGAAACACGAAAAAACGAGCGATTGGCCGCTGGAGTCGATTTCGACGGCTTCGGAGGCGATGGCGGAGAGTTATTTCCGGCAGTCGCAGCATGATCTGGAAGGTGCCCGCGAGGCCGCGAGGCTCGCGGTGAGGCTTTCGCCGCAAAATGGCTATGCGTGGACGCGGCTCGGTGAGCTGGAGTTTTCGTTTGGCCGAGCGAAGCGTGCTTTGGAGGCACTGGAGAACGGTTTGAAGCTCACACCGCGAAATGCCCAGGCGCATGCGCTGCATGGTTTCGTGCTGAGTGCGAGGAATCGCATCGCGGAGGCTCAGCATGCTTTTCAAACGGCTACGCGGCTGGATGGAGCACTCGGCAATGGCTGGTTGGGCCTCGGTTTGACGAAGATCAAGCAAGGCCACCTCGCCGAAGGTCGCGCGGACCTGCAAACAGCGGCCACGGTGGAGCCGCTGATGTCGATCTATCACAGCTACCTCGGCAAAGCCTTCAGCGTGGAAAGCCGCCGCGCTGACGCGGAGAAGGATTTGTCTTTGGCGCAGCAGTTCGACGCGAATGACCCGACGCCGTGGCTTTACAGCGCCATCGAGAAGCAGCAGCAGAACCGCAGCAACGAGGCCATCGACGATTTGCAGAAGTCCATCGAGCTGAATGACAACCGCCGCGTGTATCGCAGTGAATTTTTGCTCGACCAGGACAAATCCGTGCGCAGCGCCAATCTCGCCACGATCTACCGCAACAACGGTATGGATGTCGTAGCGTTGCGCGAGGCCGCCCGCGCCGTGGACAGTGATTTCACGAATGCCTCCGCGCATCTTTTCCTCGCGAATGCCTTTCACTCGCTGCGTGATCCGCAACGCATCGCGCTGCGCTATGAGACGCCGTGGTTCAATGAGCTGCTGCTGGCGAATCTGCTGTCTCCCGTGGGTGGTGGGCCGCTTTCACAATACGTTTCGCAGCAGGAGTATTCGAAGCTGCTGGAGGCGGATGGCATCGGTGCGAGCCTCGCGGGCGAGTATCGCGGCACGGGCGAGTGGCGCAGCTCGGCGTCCGTCTTCGGCACGCATGGAAACTGGAGCTGGGGCGTCGATTATTCACTGCGGGACACGCATGGCACACGCATCAACAATGAAGCGAGCATCCAGGAGCTCTACGCGCAGGTGAAGTGGCAGCCGACCAGCGATGACACGCTCTACTTCCTCGGCAAATGGTCGAAACAGGAGAGCGGCGACACCTTTGAGACCTACAACAACACGCCGCTGGCTCCCGATGTGTTCTTTGATGAGAAGCAGCAGCCCGGCTTGCTGCTCGCAGGCTGGAATCACCGCTGGGGGCCGGGTTCGCACACGCTTTTCCTCGCCGGTCGCCTCAGCGCCACGCAGCGCCTGCGTGATCCGCGTGCGAACCAGCTCCTCATCGAGCGTGACTCGGCGGTTTTGAATCCTTCGGTAGTGAACACGGTCGGCTTCTTCAATGTGTTTTCCGATCCGGCCTTCACCTCCGTGCTCGGATTGGATGGTGAGACCTTGATCCACTCACCAGAGCTAGTGGCGGCCATTCAGCCCTTTCTCAATTCTGGTGCCATCCTTGGCGTGAATGCCGCGCCGTTTGATTTTCAGACGCGGCGTGAGTTTGAGATCTACACGGCAGAAATGATGCACATCCAGAAAAATAGAGAAGATATAAAGGGGGGCAGTACACACACAGAGGCAGCACTGCGCTTTGTGCGCCAAGTGCGCAGCGCGTCCGACCTCCCGGCCATAGCTGCCGCGATTCGCGATCAAATCACGCTGGAGAATGTTGCGCGACTGGCTGAGCTATTTCAGCGTGGTTTTTAAAGACCATCTGCGTGACACTGGCTGCCTTCGAGGTGGATTCTGCCACACTCACCTTCGCGTCAGTCACAGACGCGCCAGAGGGCTGTTTGCGAATCAAAGCGGGCGATCTCACTTACCCTCGTGCAGCATGCTCAGCGCTTCACCAATCGCCCTTTGGTTCATCGCTTTAATGTCGAATTGCCCCCAAGGAACAAATGCCGCTCAAGGTGTGTGCCAAGCGTCGTAAGTCCCCAAAACGGCGCTGACTGCGAACTCGGGAAACTCGTGCGCGGGACGAGAAAGAAAAGCGCCGCGCGCGAACTCGGGAAACTCGTCCCACCCCCTTTAGGGGGAGACGAGTTCCAGGACGAGATCGTGCATGTGAAAAAATCGAACAACGTCAGGACAAGTTCTAAACCAAGTTCGCCCCTCAATCCTGCACGCTTTTGACAGCGACGGCATGGCATGCTGAGCACTTCTACAGAACCACCCGCCTACCTCTCACTCCACCGCCTCGTCCAAATCACCGGCCGCAACCGCGCCACTGTATTGATCCGGGTCAAGGACGGGCGACTGCTTCCAGATGCCTGGCTTGAGGTGGCCCCAGGGCGTCGTCAGCCGCTCTTCTTGGCATCCTCAGCAATCCGCCCCTCACCGCGACTGCCTTCGGCGCAACCACTTCTGTGAACACAATGAAAACCAGCCCATCCAACTTGCCGTTACCGCCTCTTGGCAAAGCCGACATCACCGACATCAAAGCCCTGCACCAATCATGGTCTATCTACGTCCGGCGTATGGCGCAACTGACCCCTGATTGCGTTCTGGCTGGCCAGAAGGCTGCCCTGCAGGCTTTCCTAGCTACACCTTCCCAGGAGAATGAACGTAACCGTCACCGTAACGACCATGGGATCGAGGTTGGAACGGGGTGCGTGGTGCAGCAGGGATGTCCCACGTTATGGACAACCAACTCACGATTTTGAAACGGGACGCACGCGGCCGTGTGCGCAGCACGGCTGAGGCGCGGGCGGAAGCCGTCGCCGAGTATCGGCGCAGCGGGCTTTCCGCCTCCGCTTTTTCCAAAATGGCGGGTATCTCCAAGAACACTTTTTGGAACTGGCTGCAATGCCATGGGTTGACGCAAAAGCGAGGCCCAGCGAAGTCCAATGTCCACCCGCCGGTGCGCTTTGTGGAGGTGGCCGATGAACGGCAAGCCGTGCTGGTGGCGCGGCTTGTCCAATCCCTCGCCTGATCTTCGCCATGCTGAGCTTCACCGGCAGTTTAAAAGTGTTCGTGGCGCTGGAGCCTTGTGACATGCGCAAGGGGTTCGAGAGGCTGCATGCGGCTGTCAGTGAGCGACTCAAGGAGGATGTGCGCAGCGGGGCTTTGTTTGTGTTTACCAACAAGCGGCGCTCCCGGCTCAAGGTGCTTTACTTTGATGGCACGGGACTCTGGTTGATGACGAAGCGATTAGAAAAAGGCACCTTCTGCTGGCCGCGTGCGGCGGAGGAGAATCAGACGAAACTGCGGCTCACGCCGGAGGCCTTGGCGTTGCTCACCGATGGCATCGACATGCACAAAGCGACGATGCGCCCGTGGTATGAGCGGGGTTGAAAAAGTCTTCGCTCATCATCACGATAACACCAAGTGTGGTACACCTCTTGCTCTTCATCGTGCCATCATGATGACACCGCTGGAAGCCCGACTCACCGAGGAGAATGCGGCGCTGCGTGCGGAGAACAAACTGCTGCGCGAAAAAGTGGACCTGCTGGTGCGGCGCATTTTTGGCAAGAGCAGCGAACAGCTCGATGACGGCCAGCTCATGCTGCTGTTGCAAGGCGGAGATGACGGCGCAAAAAAAGCCGAAGCCTCCAGCGCAAGCCCCGGCGTCTTGGAGGCTGAAATCGAGAAGCGCGGCAAGGACACAGCCAAGATCAAACCACGCAGGAAGCGTGAAGCACGTGTGCCGGAGCATCTGCCTGCCGTGGATGAAGTGATCGAGCCTGATGAGGTCGTTGCTGATCCTAAAGCTTGGCGCTCCATCGGCGAAGAGATCACCGAACAGCTCGACTATAAACCCGCGCGGTTCTTCCGCCGCCGCATCATCCGTCGGAAGTATGTGAAGCGTGATGAGCCCTACAAAGCGCCCATCATTGCGCCGCTCAATACACTGCAAGAGCGCAGCATCGCCGCACCAGGACTGCTCGCGCAGATCATCGTGGCCAAGTATTGCGATCATCTACCACTCTACCGGCAGGAGCAGATCTACGCCACGCGGCACGACATCGCCATTCCACGCCAAAGCATGGCGCGCTGGCTCGGACTGGCCGCCGACTGGTTGAGGCCCATTTATGAGCACATCCACACCGGAGTCATGGCCGGAGGGTATGTGCCGATCGACGAACCGAGCGTAGCGAGATAGCCAGCCGACAGGCTGCCCCGAAGGGGGGGGGGCGAAGCGACAGCAAACCCCGGTGGAGTATCTGAGTCCCGGCAACGGCGGAACCAAACAAGGCTACCTCTGGGCCTGCAAACGCCATGGAGCCGATGTGAGCTTCACCTAGGACACCAGTCGCGCCGCACGATGTTTGGACCGCATCATACCCGCCGACTTCAGCGGCACCGTGCAATGCGACGGCTATGCCGCCTATCCATCTTTCGCCAATCGCAGCGAAGGCCGCATCACCCTGGCCGCATGCTGGGCCCATGCGCGGCGCAAGTTCCACGAAGCAACAGAGAGTACACCGCAACAAGCTGGATGGATACTGTTGCAGATCCAGCATCTCTACCGCATCGAAAAAGAACTGCGCGAGATCAAAGCCGGAGCGCAGCAAAGACAAGCCGTGCGAGCCAGCCAAAGCCGCATGATCACCGAGCGCATCCACCGAGCACTCAGCCGGATCAAGCTCAAAGGACGTCACCTCCCGCAGAGCGCTATAGGCAAAGCCATCGACTACACCCTCGCCCTGTGGCCCATGCTGCTCGTCTATCTCGAAGACGGACGAGTCGAGATCGACAACAACCCCGTCGAGAACGCCATCCGGCCAACTGCCATGGGCAAGAAAAACTGGTTATTCATCGGCGAAGCCGAAACTGGGCAACGCAGCGCAATCCTGTTCACGATCATCGAAGCCTGCCGCAGCCGCTGCATCGACCCAAAGAGCTACCTGCGGGAAGTCCTCACCTGTCTGCCAACCCTGACCAACTGGCAGATCAAGGAAGTGACACCCGAAGCTTGGTCCAAGGCCCAACAAACCGACCATCAGCGGAAAGCGGCGTAGCTGTACCCATCAAAACGCAACTCCAGACCAGAGGTGCTTGGCGAACCGCTAACAGGAATTCAAACATCCTAAACTTAACCTGACGCACATGCCCGTGCGGAATCCGACGCGAAAACCGGCCCTTACCCTGCCGCGCGTTCCTGGTCCGGCGGCAGGCGGCGGATCGTGGGAAAGGGGCCTTTTGAATCCTACTGCTATCATGCCATGTCACGCACTTGCGGTGGGGACGTGCATTTTGATGATGTTGAAAAGGAGGCGCTGCGCAGGCTGCTGTGGAAGATGAGCGAGTTCTGCGGGGTGAAGGTGGTAACCTACTGTGTGATGAGCAATCACTTCCACGTGCTCGTTGATGTGCCGTGGAGGAAGGTGTGGTTGCGGCGCTTCGAGGGGTCGGAGGGAGAGGCGAGGCTGCTGGAGCATTTGCGCACGCTCTATAGCAAGACTTTCGTGGCGATGCTGAAGGATGAGCTGGAGGATTTGAGGCGTCGGGGCATGGTGTCGCTGGCAGAGGAGAAGATTGAGGCGATCAAGAAGCGGTTTTGTGATCTTTCGATCTTTGTGAAGGAGGTGAAGGAGAGGTTCAGCCGGTGGTTCAACAAGCGTCGCGGGCGCAAGGGCACGCTTTGGATGGACCGCTTCAAGAGCGTGCTGGTGGAGGGCAAAGGCGAGCCGCTGCATACGATGGCGGCCTACATTGATCTC
>JBEIGR010000170.1:0-9301 GCA_040381795.1 Verrucomicrobiaceae bacterium
CAGGATGAGCACGGTCCACATGATCGTGGCGAAAGCGGAGCGTTTTTTCTGCGGCGGAGCTTTCGGCACGGGTGCGCGGACGGGATGACGCGGCACGGCGGCAGGCTGCGGCGGACGCGTGGTGCGGATGCGGTCCACGGCCTCCCGCAGCTCGCTGACGCGCTGGTAGCGGCGCTCCGGCTCCTGGCGCATGGCTTTGACGACGACTTCATCCAGCCGGGCATCGACGTGGGATTTGATGGAAGGCAGATCGAAGGCTCCCTGCGGCCGCGTGCCGGTGAGCATCTCGTAAAGCATGACGCCGAGCGCGTAGATGTCCGCACGGTGATCGGCTTTGCCCTGCCACTGCTCGGGGGCCATGTAGTCGGGCGTGCCCATGATGGCATTCGTGGCGGTGAGCTGGGTGTGGATGGCGCTGAGCGGCCGGGCGAGGCCGAAGTCCGCCAGCTTCGCCCGACCATCGCGGGTGATGAGGACATTGGCGGGCTTGATGTCGCGGTGAACGACGCCCTGCGAATGCGCATAGTGCAGGGCCTCGCAGATCTGCATGGTCAGCTCCAGTGCCTGATCCGGCTCCAAGCGCTGGGCGTGCAGCAGATGTGCGAGGTCCGTGCCATCCACGAACTCCATAACGAAGTACAAATGCCCCTCGCTCGTCTGCCCGAAGTCAAAGATGGCGACAATGCCCTGATGGCTGAGGCTGGCGAGCATCTGTGCCTCGCGCTCAAAGCGAGAGATGAATTCCGCATTCGCCGAAAACTCGGCTGGGAGCAGCTTGATGGCCACCGCACGCTTCAGCGAGGCCTGCTGGCCCCGATAGACCGCCCCCATGCCTCCACGACCGATGAGCGACTCGATCTGATACTGCGGCAGCATCGCCGCGAGATGTTCCGGCGTCGGCGGCTGCCAGGGCTGAGTGACGGGCGATTCCAGCGCGCCGCGAAACAGGTCGCTGACGTTGTTGCCAAATAGGGCGTCGTTGTCGGGTTGGGAGTTCATCGTGAAAGCATCTTCGTGAAGCGCGGTGGGCGGTTGCAGTTTGCGTGAAGAAAAATCAGGTTCACGAAGAAGATGGCCAAAGAGGAGGGGAAAACTTTTGCGGTCCCTCCTCTGAACCGTGCCTCATTTGATGACTCCCGCTTGGCGATACACTTCCACGATGTCGAGGATGGAGCGTGCAAAGGGGGCGGGGATATACCAGTGGACGTTTTCCAAGGTGCGGCCTGCCGGCATGGCCATTTGCGGCATGTTTGGTATGTTGGGGAGGGCGATGATTTTTTTTCGCAGCGCAGTTTTGATGCAGGTGACGCCGCTGCCCGCGCCAAGAATCTGATAAGGCACCTCCTGGGTTGTGCTGCCGTTGAATGTGAGACTCAGCATGTTGTAGTAAGGCTCACGGATGCCGTCCGGCTTGGGAAACCATTGGATGTTCTTGCCGTTTTGATCGACGAACTGCACCGAGACCACACGGCGCTGCTTGTCGATGAGCATGAACATCTGGTTAAAGGGCTGATCGCGGTCGATGAAGCTCTTGAACTGAAAGCCGCAGAGAATGAGCGAGTTGTTTGGCAGGCAGGAGTGAACCATGGGCCGCTCGGAGAGTTTGTTGTAGCCCCTCGGTAGAGTCTGAATGGCCTCGTCGATGGGCATGAGCCAGCGGATGGCCCCCACGATGGTGCCAGGCACAGGCTCCTGCCCTTTCGGCGCATTGCCGACGGCGGCCTTGCAGTAGAAATCAAACGTCTCCAGCAGCTCCCGCCGCGCCGTGAGCGTCTGCGGCAGCCAGTTCGGGGAGAATTCCATGCCACCATACGTCGTGCTCGCGCTGGTGCTGGGAGCGGCACTGGCTTTGGCTTTGACCCATTCCTGATCCGCCGCGCTCAGGGAGAAGATGTTGATGGTATGCTGCTGTCCGTTCTCCAGGCGCAGCGTGACCTGTCCGTTCTGTGCGGAGATAAAGCTGGCGCGGAGGCTGCGTCCGCTGGCATCGGTGAAAAGGCGTGGCGGCTCGGCGGAGAGCGCCAGCATGGAGAGGGTGACGAGTGCGATGAGGGAGAGTGCGAAAGTTTTCATGAGTGCGAACATTTGGGTGGTGGGGCGTTGCTTCAGAGAAGGGGCGCGCGGGTTGCATGATGCTTACCTCGCGAGCACGACGCGGAAGCCGATGGAGTTTCGAACGATGTCTGTGCCGCCAGCGGATCGGCTGGCGCTGCGGCAGCTCGACCAGGGGGTGGACCAGGAGCCGCCGCGCATCGCACGAGCACGTCCCGCAGGATTGGTGATGGGATCCGCGCCGGTGGGTGGTGTTGTCACAAACGAGTATAAGCACCACTCCCACACGTTCCCATGCATGTCATAAAGTCCCCAGGCGTTGGGCCGGTAGCTGGCGACGGGGGCGGTGGAGTCGCCGATGCCGTCATTGTGAAGTTTGTCCGCAATGTCGGGGAACTGGGTGAAGCTTTTGTCCGCGTAGTTGGCATGGCGGCAGAGGTCTCCCATGTCGGGGCCAAAGGAGAAGGCGCTCTGCCTGCCTGCACGGCAGGCAAACTCCCATTGGGCCTCAGTGGGCAGGGTGACCTCCCAACCGTCTTTGGGTTTCACACGTTTTTGCATCAGCTCGCAAAACTTTTTGGCATCGTGCCAGCCCACTGTTTCCACCGGCAGATTCGGGCTGCGGAATTCGCTTGGATTGATGCCCATGACAGCTTGCCACTGCGCCTGGGTGCATTCGGTCTGAGCCATCCAGAATTCACGGCTGATTCGCACATGCCCGCCGATTTCATCCATCTTGTCGCGACCTTCTTCTCCCGCCGGGCTGCCACTGTAGTAACTACCAGGTTTGATATGAACGAATTTCATATCCACACCGCCACCAAGGTCAAAGCCCCGTACGGTGACATC
This sequence comes from Verrucomicrobiaceae bacterium, assembly GCA_040381795.1. Lineage (GTDB taxonomy): Bacteria > Verrucomicrobiota > Verrucomicrobiia > Verrucomicrobiales > Verrucomicrobiaceae > Prosthecobacter. The sequence continues at coordinate 2,902 of JBEIGR010000170.1, forward strand.
GACGGGAAGAACGGAAACAGGAGGCTGGGTGCCGGCCGGGATGTTGGGGAGGGCGGTGGCACCGCCCGGCACGAAGTAGAAGAGATCGCTCAAGCCGGAGTTCATGAAGGGCGTCTGGGGTGCTCCGGCGGCGGCGGTGAGGTTCTTCACCTCGGCAGTGACGCGGGTATGCATGTCACTGATGCTCAGGCCGGGCTGGGTCATATGCTTGCACAGCGCGGTGGTGTAGGGGCTGCCGTCAGCGGATGCGGCGGCGGTTTTTTCCGAGGCGGTGGCAAAGCCGATGAAGGTGCCCTCCGCCTGCATGACGGCGAGGCCGGAATCCGAGGCGGCTTTCGTGAGGTCATTGCGGCAGCAGTCGAGGAAAATGATGTTCACCCGCGTGCCCTGGCCTTCCATACGGCCGATGATGCGCTTGGCGGAGATGGCCTCCTGCGTCACATCGACAGGGCGGCTGACGCGGGCACCTTTGGGCATGAGGTAATTCGTGCCGTTGAACTCACCGCCGTGACCGCTGAAATAGAACAATCCCACGCCCTTCGTCGCGAGCAGCCTGTTGCCGAAATTGTCGATGGCCGCGTGCGCCTCCGTTAATGTCGGCTCGCTGACGACGGTGACCTCGAATTTAGCCGCCTCTAGTGACGCCTTCATTTTGGCGAGGTCCTGCTTGATGCCCGGCAGGGAGCTGAAAAGGGGTGAGCCGACCTCCGAGACGCCCATGATGAGCGCCACGCGTGCCTCCCCTGGTGTCGCAGGGAGGGAATCGCGGGTGATGATCTTGATCGATTTATCTGGTGGCGTCTGCGCCGCGAGAGTGAGCGGCAGGAGCAGGATGGCGAGGGCGAGGATGGATGTGTATTTCATTACTTCGGGAGAGTTAGTGGTGAAAGTTATCAGGGCGCGGTGTGCAGGACCACGCGGTCCACGCTGCGCAAGGGCCTGCCGCTGCTCCTGGCGGACTGCCCGATGTTTGAGGCGGGCAGCGCGGAAGCCGCTGCTGGCGGTGAAGCGACCGGCGCAGGTTGTGAGGGCCGGGCGACGAGCCGCACGGCCTTGGTGATGACGGATTCGATATCCCGCGAGGACTCTTCGACGAAGGTAATGCCTTTGCTCGCTGCCTGTGTGAAGGTCTCCGCATCCATGAAAGGCTGGTTGCTCACGATGGCGACGAGTTCTTCCGTGCCAAATGGAGGTCCAGTAACCTGAATGACCACATCCTGACCCGCCCGCGTCTGACTGCGGCCTGGTATGAGCTGGAAAAACTCGCCCCCGCCGGGAATGCGGTCATCCGGCATCAGTGCATTGGGAAACAGCGTGGTGATGGCACCGCTGGCATCCCGGTAGTAGAGACGCAGGTGAGCGGGTACCGAGCACTGCACGCGGATGACGGGCTCCTCACCCGCACGGTAGCTTGTTTTGTCGGTGCTCAGCTTCACTGCAATAGGGCGGTCACCCGGTCCGCTTTCGCGGCTGGCGACGATTTGAGGCAAAGCATGCACCGCGCCACGCACGGTGCCCAAATTCAGCCGCGTCACGATTTCGGCAAATTTGTCAATAAAGTGCTCACGGCTCATTCCATCTCCCTCCAACAGGGTTTTGACATCGAAGAGGCGTGGCTGAGGCCCGAGCTGAGTTCGGAGAACTTGCTCCGCGAGGCCGAGCTCCGCCGCGGCGTGCGCCAGGCTGAGTTCACGGTCGTAGTATTTAAAAAGCGCCGCCACCGGCTCGCTGCCGCCATCCGCAGTGACGCCGGCGGCCTTCAGCGCCACGAGGAATTTGTCCGTGTCAGCCTTCACCGCCTTGTCGATCTGCTCCTGTGGGGCGTGCAGCGCCTCCACCAGCCGCTGGGCTTCCACACCGTAGGTTTTCGAGAGGGCTCGGATCTCGTCACGCGGGAGCTGTTTGATGCCCTGGTCATGGCAGATCATGCAGGCCATGGCATTGCTCACCTCCGCCCGGCCCGTGACATTCGTGCGATCACTGACGATCTCCACGGGCACGCCGCCATCCAGCCGCTTGCCCGTCACATCACTCACATAGTAGCCGTTGAGCCCGTTCGGCAGAGAGAAGACGATCTCACCGCCCGCATGCTCGAAAGCATGCGCCCCGCCCAGCAGCCGAGCCGCGTCCGGTCCCAGCGGGTTCGTGTGCAGGCTGGCCCGTCCGCCGCTTTCTTTGAAGTCATAGCTCAGCCAGTAATAGCCGGCGTAGGCACGCATCTCATGCCGCTCCGCCAGGCGGTTATGCCGCGAGACGCCGCTCCTCGTAAAGCCGGAGCGCAGCGCATCTCCACGGGCCAGATTATCAAAGACCGCCACGCCCAGGCGTGATTCGAGCTCATGCTGCTGCTCCGGCAGTCGCAGCAGGTCATTGTAGAGAGGCGCCCGCGTCGCCGTGGCCGCCAGCCAGTCCGCACGCACCACCGGGGTGCGGATATCAAAGGTCGCACTCAGGCTCGTCTCCACCGCGAAGGGATAAAAGGAGGTGATGCGGTCCCACAGGTGCCGGTCCCAGCCCAGATCACGCAAGCGCACGCGGAAGAGCACCCGCTGCGGCCCCACCTCCTCAAAGGTGGCAATGCGTGGGTTCGTGGAGAGGCTGTTGAGCACCTTGCGCACGCCCTGGCGCATCACATCGAGCTGCTTTGCCGTGACCTCCGTGCTGTTGTTATGCGCCACGGCCACGGAGACGTAACGTGTGTCCGCCGCCACCTCCGGCGGCAGGGATTGCAGGTCATCGAAGACCGCCCGCAGCTCCGCCGCCAGGCTCACCACCTCTCGTGCAGGCTCTGCTGCGGCTGCTTCAGCCGCCACAGGCGCGGCCACCGCCTTGCCGGGATCCGGTGCCCCGGCTTTGATCCAGGACAGCAGCAGCGCATTTTCCGCATCCGTGAAAGGCACTGGCTGGCGTTTAGCCGCACGGTCAGCCTCCGTTTTTTTCGGCATGTCCCCGTTTCGAACCTGGGTGAAGAGCGTGGAGGAATCCGGCTTTTGAAGGTCGATGTAGGTGCTATCTCTGAGCGCCGCAAAATTGTCGATGTACCCAAAGTCGTCAAAATCATCCCCAGCCTCGCTCCCGTGGCATTCACCGCAGCGTTTTTTCAGCAGCACAAATACCTGCGAGGCCAGATCATCCCCCAAAACAGGTGCGGCGGGCGCCACTGGCTCCGGGGGCGGCGCTGCCTCCGCGGCTGTTGGCACGCTGGCTGCCGGCACCGGCTGCTCGATGGCTGGCTTGGGAGCTTGGGCCTCGACAGCAGGAGCCGCGTCAGATTGATGACCCGCCAGGATCTGCCACGCCACGAAACCAAAAAAAAGCAGCACACCCACCACCGCCGCTCCGACGAACCCGTCCGTCACCCTGGAGCCGCCTGCCCGGGGCTTCACCGCCTGCGGTCTGGGAGATGGGGCTGCCGCCTCGCGGATGCCGCTCACAGCCTGAGACAGCTCCGTCACATGCTGGTAGCGCCGCCCCGGCTCCTGGCTCATCGCCTTCATCACGACGGCATCCAGCCGGGCATCCACTTTGGCCTTCATCGAAGGCGGATCGAAAGCCCCCTGAGGCAGCGAACCCGTGAGCATCTGATAAAGCATGACGCCCAGCGCATAAATATCCGTGCGGTGATCCGCCTGTCCCTTCCACTGCTCCGGGGCCATGTAGTCCATCGACCCCATGACATGATGCGTCGCGGTCAGTCGCGTCCTCTGCTCGCTCAGCGGCCGGGCGAGGCCAAAGTCCGCCAGCTTGGCGCGGCCGCTATCGGAAATGAGGATGTTTGCCGGCTTGATATCGCGATGCACCACGCCCTGCGAGTGAGCGTAGTGCAATGCCTCGCAGACTTGCAGCGTCAGCTCCAGCGCCTGATCCGGCTCCAGACGCCGATTATGCAGAAGATGCGCCAGGTCCGTGCCATGAACGAGCTCCATGACGAAGAACAAATGCCCCTCGCTCGTCCGCCCGAACTCGAAAATCGTCACAATGCCGTGGTGGCTGAGGCTGGCGAGCGTCTGCGCCTCACGCTCAAAGCGGGCGGTGAACTCCGCATCCGCCGAAAACTCCACCGGCAGCAGCTTGATGGCCACCTTGCGCTTCAGCGAGGTTTGCCTGGCTTGGTACACCGCCCCCATGCCGCCACGCCCGATGAGCGACTCGATTTGATACTGCGGCAGCATTTGAGCGAGATGCTCCAGCGTCGGCGGCTGCCAGGACTGGGCGTCAAGGGCACCGCGGAGGAGGGTGCTGGCGGCATTGCCGTAAAGAGGGTCTGAATCGGGGGGGGAGTTTCGTCAGGCATGAGTGAATCGAGGGTTCAGAGAGCTACTTCGTGAAAAGGGAAGCGCAGTTGCAGGCTTGGGTGAAGTTTTTTCACCACTGGAGATTCAGATGAAAAAGGCCTGGGACTCGGCGGCGTCTTGAACTCTTGCGGTGCAATTCAGGACAGCTTGATCATTTTTTCCAGGTCAGGTCTGATCGGTGCCTTAATTGATCACGCCAGCTTTGCGATAGATGTCCACGATATCGAGGATGGAGCGGGCAAAGGGGGCGGGGATATACCAGTGGACGTTTTCCAAGGTGCGGCCTGCCGGCATGGCCATTTGGGGCATGTTCGGAAGGTTGGGGAGGGCGGTGATTTTTTTTCGCAGCGCGGTTTTGATGCAGGTGACGCCGCTGCCCGCGCCAAGAATCTGATAAGGCACCTCCTGGGTCGTGCTGCCGTTGTAAGTGAGTTCGCTGAACATGTTGTAGTGAGGTTCGCGGATACCGTCCGGCTTGGGGAACCATTGGATGTCCTTGCCGTTGTCCCGAAACATCACCGAGACCACGCGACGTTGTTTGTCGATGAGCATAAACATCTCATAAAAGGACTGGCCGCGATCCTGGAAGCTCCTGAATTGGAAGCCGCAGTTGATGAGTGAGCCATTCGGCAGGCAGGAGTGGACCATGGGCCGTTCGGAGAGCTTGTTGAAACCCTTTGGCAGCGTGCGGATGGCTTCGTCAATGGGCATGCGCCAGCGGATGGCCCCGACGATGGTGCCGGGGATGGGTTCCTGGCCTTTCGGCGCATTTCCGCCGGTGGGGATGCGAGTGGTGGGATCCATGGCCTCGCGCATGAGATCGCTGGGGTTGTTGCCAAAGAGCGGGTCGGAGGATGGAGGCGTTTCGGAGTTCATCGGGAGGAGAGGGAGTTGAACATCGAACATTCAACTTTGAACGTTGAACATTGAATGAGGGAGCGAGAGGAGATTCGTGAAGTGCGGCGGGTGGTTGCACGATTGGCTGAAGTTTTTTTTCATCGAGTTGGATTGGGCGTAGCCTCCCGTGCTGCTTGCAGGGTTTGCTCGATGAGATGCGGGGCGAGGAAGATACCTTTGCTTTTCATCCTCTGGATGGCGGCTTCTACGTCGGCTAGTAACCCGGCACGGTGCAGCTCCACGAGCACGCCGAGTGATCCGATGACCGTCAAGCCCGCGAGCCGTGCGGCACGGCGCCCCCGCACTTCGTCGATGATGACGAGCGGGAGATCGTGATCGATGGCGGTCTGGATGACGGCAGCTTCGCCACTGCCGAGTGTGGAAAGCAGGGGATTGAACTGCGGTGACATCGGAGTACGCACTTCATACCAAGTGGCGGCCTGGACGCGGGCGGCTGTGTCGTCTTTGTGGCCGCCAGCGGCCAGTTCGGTGATCACCTCGTCTGGAACGACGAGCTTTTCCACGATTCCGGCGAGCGCATCGAAATCAGGCAGCGCAGCGACGAGCGCGATGAGCGGGCTGCTATTGATGACTGGCGAAGGCTTCACGGGCGTGGGCGAATTCTTGTTTCAGTTCGTCCTCATCCACGTTGATGAAGGACACGCCCAGGCGCTCCAGTGCGAAAAGGAAGCGCACACGGTCCAGTCCGGCCATCTGCGCGGCCTGCGCAGAGGAAACACGGCCCATCTCATACCATTTCGCCGCCAGGGCGAGCCGTGCCTCACTCTCAAACTGCTGCGGCGAAAGATTCAGCTCATCCGGCAGGCGGGCGGGGTATTCGATCGTCATGGAATGGCTCATGGTCGCGAGGTTAGCATTTCGACATGAGGTGGCAATGGTTTCTCCATCACCTCGGCGGTCCGCCACCGCTCTGACCTTCGCTCGCTCCGCCGGGAGTACGGTCGAAGAAGAAGCCGGGGATGGGCTGCCCGGGGGGCACTTGGCCGGGCATGGGAGCACCGGTAGGGCGGATGAACTGGGGTGGCATGGAGCCGGGAGGGGCAGCGCCCTCTTCGACGGCATGGCTGGCGGCGAGGTCCTCGGTGAACTCCCCGAGGCCATTTTTGGCGAGGTACTCGATGCCGCTTTGCAGGGCGGTGAAGGCGTCCCGTGTCTCCACCTTCTCACCCTGCGCAGTGGTGACAACC
>JBEIGR010000171.1:0-9301 GCA_040381795.1 Verrucomicrobiaceae bacterium
AGCCCGTCTCACATTGCGTGTGGGAAGGTCGCCAGATCGTCAAAGCCGCGCGGAAGCACTCCAAGATCGTCCAAACCGGCACGCAGGCCCGCTCCAGCCGCACCGGACTCGCCGCCGCGGTGAAGTTCGTGCAGGATGGCAACCTCGGCAAAATCCTCCTCTCGCGTGGCCTTTGCTACAAAAAGCGCGGCAGCATCGGCAAGGCCGAGGGCGAGCAAAAGGTGCCCGACAGTGTCGAGTTTGATCTGTGGTGCGGCCCCGGCCCGAAGAAGCCGCTTAGCCGCAAGCGCCTCCACTACGACTGGCACTGGACCTGGGACTACGGCAATGGCGATCTCGGCAATCAAGGCATCCACCAGATGGACATTGCCCGCTGGTTCCTCGGCGAAATGGAGCTAGCACCCAGCGTCTGGAGCGTGGGTGGTCGCCTCGGCTATGAGGACGATGGCGAGACGGCAAACACACAGATCATTTACCACGGCTACGAAAAGGCTCCGCTCATCTTTGAAGTGCGCGGCCTGCCCTCCGTGAAGGACGGCAAGGACATGGACAAATACAAAGGCGCGGGCGTCGGCGTCATCGTCGAATGCGAAGGCGGCAGCGTGGTGGTGAGCAGCTACAGCGGCGCGGTGGCACTCGACAAGGACGGCAAGGAGATCAAGAAATTCTCCGGCTCGGAGGACCACTTCAAAAACTTCATCCACGCCTGCCGCAGCCGCCGTGTGGATGATCTGCACGCCGACATCCTCGAAGGCCATCTCTCCAGCGCCCTCTGCCACACCGGCAACATCAGCCACCGCCTCGGTCAGGCCAAGGATCCCGATGCCATCCTCGAAACCATCAAGGGCGACAAATTTGCCGCCGAGACCTTCGAGCGCATGAAGGAGCATCTGGCGAAGAACGAGATCGATCTCAGCAAGGACAAGCTCACCCTCGGCCCCGTCTTGAAGATGGATGGCAAAACGGAGCGCTTCATCGATCACGACGCGGCGAACCGCATGCTCAAGGACTCCTATCGCGAGCCCTTCGTCGTGCCCGAGATTTCCTGAGTCATCTCCACCAACAAAAAAACGGGGCAGGCCGAAAAGCCTGCCCCGTTTGTTTCAGAGGGTGATGGTCTCTCGCTTAGGTGTAGGAGGACTCGACTCGCTTGGCTACATCGCGGTAACCGTAGTCGGTGTTGTAGATCTCTTTGAGAGCTTCGAGATACTGCTCCTGCTTGCCGGATTTGTGGTAAACCATGGCCAGTTCGTAGAGGAGTTCCTTTTTGATGTTGTCCATGGCGACGAGTTCTTTGGCCCCTTCGGCGAGCACGCCTTCGGCGAGGTCGTTCATGTTCTTTTTCTCGAAACAGCGCCCCAGCAGGAGCATGGCCTTGGTGCGGATATGCGGATTGGAGCGGGCCTGCTGAAGTTCAGGGATGGCTTCGGTGAAGAGAGCACCTTCAAAGAGGGCCTGACCGAGTTCGTAACGAAGCGCCTTGTCAGTGGGATTGCGCTCCACGCGGACTTTGGCTTCTTCGATAAGCTTGCCAGCACGCTGGCGGCGGATTTCCGCGATCTGCGCCCGCTTGTCGTCGATGTCCGGAGCATCGGGATTGGATTCGATATCCGTCTCCATCTGGGCCACCTGGAGGTCCTGGATCTTGTTCTGGAGGTTCTCCACCTTACGCTGCATGGAGACATCTCCTGGGTTCAGCGTGAGGGCGTAATCGAAGAAGGTGTAGGCGTTTTCGAGCTGGCCGATGCGCTCGTAAAGATCGGCCATGCGCTTGACGACGACGATGTTCGTCTGGTCGGAATTGTAGAGTTCGATGGTCTCAGCGAGGAAGAGCTCCATTTCCTCCTGGGTCATGCCCTGCTTGCTGAGTTTCTCGAGCTTGGCGGCCTCACCGCTATCCTTCATCTTGCTGCGGAAGTCACCTTCCTGGGACCAGCCCTGAGTTTTGATGGAGGTCTTGGCAGCGGCATCCTTCTCCCCTTTGTTGGCACCGATGTCCCGAGGATCGACCTTCAAGATCGCACGATACACATCACTGGCCTTTTGAGGCTCATCATGCGCCATGTAGTGCTCCGCGAGTTTGTGCATGTTCTTGGTGTTTTCCGAATGCCCCATGCGGATGGTCTCAAGGGCAAAGGCGGCCAACTCGGGGAAGTGCATCTTCATCGCCAGATCGTAGAGCTGGGTGTTGGTCCCGATGTTGAAGGGGTCCTTCTGGAAGACATTCTCCTCCATTTCGGCAATCTGCTCCGCAGGCTCTTTTTTGGACGCTTTGAAGAGGCCGCCACCACTGAGGCCGAGGCTGCCGAGGCCAAACTTTTTGCCCCCCGCATTCACTTTTTCGCCTTCCGCGGTGCGCAGAAGCATGCGGCCCTGCATGAAGCCCACATTGTCTTTCACAATCGGCAGCACCAGGTTGATGACGTAGTCCCAGTTCTTCTGATCTGCGGAAGAGAGGGCGCGCTTCCAGAGGTTTTGATATTTGGGGTCGAGGTCGAGGTCCGTGGTGATCATGTTCCCGAAGGGAGTGGGCGTGGAGAGGTGGGTGGCTTATTTCTTCCCGGAGAACCAGGCGCTGATGGTCTTTAACTCCATCTGGGTGCCCTCAGTGAGCCCCTTTACGCTGAACCCATGCTCAAAGAGCACCATCCAGATGAAGGTGGCGGCGAGAAAGGCGAGGGTCCAGAGGACTTTAGAGACGATGCGCATGCCGGAAAAGAGGGCGGACTTTATGGGAAAACGGGCCGAAATGTCCAGCACGCATTTCAAACAGGCGAAATGCGTGTCGAAGGCTCAGTCGCCGGTAAGTATCCCATCGGAGGTTAGCAGAGCAACTGCGCAGATGCAAAACCGTGGCCCAGTCACGGTCGAATCCCATTTCAGGGCTTTAAAAGGTGCCTAATTAGCCGTGAAAGACGATGGAACTGGCGGGAGAACCGCGACAATATCTCCCCATGCGCCGCCTGTTCTTCCTTCTCCCCTTTCTCCTCATGAGCTGCACTTCGGCAACATGGAAGCGCAGCATTCATCCCATACCGCTCGTGCTTCACTACGACGACTTTGGCTCGGAGGATTCCGCCAGCCGGTTGCTCGGTCCTCGGGGTAAGGAGAACCAGCCGGTCACCCTTCATCATGGCGGCACCCGACTCGAAAGTGGCAGCCTCCGTGTGAACATTCAGCAAGCGATGAACCATCTTATCTTTGCCGTGCGTCGGCTGCCGCATACGAGCGAGGCAGAGCCAGTGCGTGAAAAACTGCGCAGCACCTACTCACGCCTCTATCCGCTCTACCGCAGCCGGCGGGATGCGATGATGGGCGCTCCTTATTCCAATTTTGGGCGTGGCGGCATGAATCGCAGCATGATGCTCCCGCCCATGCCGCTCTCGATTTGAACTGGCAGCCGTGCTGATGCCGCTCAAGCATCCGGCGCATGAAAATCATCCGCCACACTGATTCTGCCGGTCGCATCGCCCACGCCGCTCTTCAGCCGGATGGCAGCGCTTTCGCCATCGAAGGAGACCTCTTCGGCGACTTCCGCGTTACGGAACGTCGCGCCGAGGTGGTCAAGACGCTCGCCCCACTCCAGCCCTTTGCCATCGTCTGCATCGGCCTGAATTACCGCTTTCATGCCGAGGAGACCAAGGCTGCCATCCCGCAGCATCCCGTCGTCTTCATGAAGCTCCCCAACGTCATCCAGCATCCCGGTGATCCCATTTTGCTGCCGACGCATCTGAAGAGCGACAAAGTGGACTACGAATGCGAGTTGGCCGTCGTCATCGGCAAGACCGCCCGCAATGTGACGCGTGAAAACGCCCTCCAGCATGTGCTCGGCTACACCTGCGCCAACGACGTGAGCGCCCGCGACTGGCAAAAGCATGCCGGCGGCGGTCAATGGTGCCGCGGAAAGACCTTCGACACCTTTTGCCCGCTCGGCCCCGTGCTCGTCACCGCCGATGAAATTCCGAACCCGAATGCCCTCAGCATCAAAACCGTGCTCAACGGCCAAGTAATGCAGGATTGGAATACAAACGACATGATCTTCGATGTGCCCACGCTCATCGAATTCCTCAGCGGCAGCACCACCCTCATGCCCGGCACCGTCATCCTCACCGGCACCCCGCACGGCGTGGGCATGGCCCGCACACCACCCGTGTGGCTGGCGGATGGCGACACCGTCAGCGTGGAGATCGAAAGGATCGGCTCACTAACCAATCCCGTGCGGCTGGAGGCTTGAAAGGCGTTACTACCACTTCGGTAAGCTCTTTGACAAGCCAGCCGAGAAAAACGAAAGGAGCCGAAAAAAGGAGCCAGACACTGCATGCCTCCGTCTTTTTCGGCCTTTTCCGTTTCTTTCGGCTACTACCTTCTGGAACCTACCAAGGTAGAATTACGCCTCCAGCTTCCACGGGCCGCGATACTCGCGACCGAGCAGTTTCGAGGCTTCGGCATCGCCGAGGATCTCTTCCTTGGCGGGGTCCCATTTGATGGAGCGGTTCAGCGTCATCGCAATGAGAGCCAGATGACCGGGGATGGCGCTGTGATGGGCGGTTTCCACCGGGGTCACCGTAGGCTGGCGACTCTTGACGCAGTCGAGGAAGTTCCGCCAGTGGCCCGGCGTCTCATAAAGACGTGTCTTGATCACATCATCGCCCAGTTTCGGTGCGGTGGAGCCTTCGACGACGGGGCTGTTCGGGTCTTTTTCATTCTGACGCTTCTTGATGATCTTCTTGAAGCCCGCATTCGAGCAGTCGTAGGTGCCGTTGCGGTTCACATACACCCAGCCGTCGGCGCCGATCCACTTCGTGCCGCTCTGGATGTCGCCATGACCACCGGCGATGGTCATCGTGATGTCGCCAGCATACTTCGCCTCGGCACGGTATTTGGTCGCCGTGTTCCAGATGTCGGTGCGCGGCGGCATATCCACCTGGATGGGGCTCACCTCGACGGGGCCGCTGCTGTCGCAATCCATACCCCAGTGAGCGATATCACCGTGGTGGCCGATCCAGTCGAGAAGCTGGCCGCCGCCGATGTTGTAATCCCAGCGCCAGTTCTTGTGAATGCGGCACTCGATGTAGTCCTGCATCGTCGCAGGCCCGATCCACGTCTCGTAGTCGAGTTCGGCCGGAGGCGGCGTCACGCTGCGTTTGTCGCCCGTTTTGGCAAAGTCGTTGTGCCCGGCGGGCAGGCCCACATGCACTTCACGGAGTTTGCCAATGAGTCCGTTGCGCACGACCTCGGCTCCGATGCGGAAATTCGATTCGCTGCGCTGCCAGGAGCCCGTCTGCCAGATGCGACCATGCTTCTGCACCGCCTTCACGATGGCCTGCTGCTCGGCGATGGTGCGGGCGAGCGGCTTCTCGCCATAGATGTCTTTGCCGTTCTTCGCCGCCTCGATGGCGGTGAGGGCGTGCCAGTTGTCTGGCACGGCCAGCATCACGGTGTCGATGTCCCTGCGGGCCATCACCTCGCGGTAGTCGTGATAGCCCTTGCAGTCCTGGTTCTTGTAAGCGCCGTTCACGGTATCGAGCGCCTTTTGCAGCGCTCGCTTGTCGATGTCGCAAGCCGCCACGATCTGGCAGTCGGACTCACCGAGGAATTTGCCCGTGTTGGAAGGCCCCATCATGCCCCAGCCGATCACAGCCATGGTGACCTTCTTGGAAGGGGCATTCTCACCAAAGACGCTGGCCGGAACGATGGTGGGAAAGCCGATGGCAGCAGCCGATTGCGTGAGGAAGCGACGACGGGAAGTAAAAGGAACTCGTTTCATGGTGGGGTAAAAAGCGAACCCCGGTTTAACCGGAAACCTCCTGCCCTGTCCACCATGAATTCCGTCAGCGACGGCGTTTGCCCGTAGGCGCATTCGCCAGAATGCGGGGGTTCACGGCTCTCGAACGCTCCCCCAATCCCCTCGTTCTGGCGAACGAGCCTACGCCCGTAGGCGCACTCGCCAGAGTGCGGAGTTCTCACAGCCCTCGAACGCTCTCCCCAATCTCCTCGTTCTAGCGAACGAGCCTACAGGGCCTCACGCGATCTCCTCAGGCGCCAGTAGCGCACCCAGAAATCGGGCTGCCACAGCCGCAGTTCGGGATAGCCAGGAAGGATCGCCCCAGTGTGCGGCCAATCCTCAGGCTGCTGCACGAGGCCCGCCCGCACCGGGTTGTGGGCGATGTAATGCACGAGCGTTTCATAGGCAGCTCGACTGCTCTCTTGCGGACGCAGCACATTGTCGTGCGCCTGAGGCTGCCAGCGATGCCCCGTTTCCACCAGCAACTCATTGGAGTGGCGGCGTAGGAAGCGGATGAAGCCACGCTGATCGCCCTCCCGGCTCCAGCCGTGGAGCAGGAGATGAACGTGATCCGGCATCAGGCAATGCACCGGGCAGGCCACGTCGTAACGCCCGCAGCCATGCAGCATGAGCCAGCGAAAGCGCGTGGTGAAGAGCGCATTCAGCCAGCCCGTGCCACGATCCCGCACAGTGAAGGTCCAATGCACGATGGCCTTGCCGCGGTAGGCACTCTCTGCCAGCCGTGGCAGATGGCCGGGAAGGTCCTCCTCCTCGTCGTTTGGTTCTGGGGAATGCGACATGTCCCGGTGAACGTGGCGAAATCCCTCGTTCTGGCGAACGAGCCTACGCCCGTAGGCGCACTCGCCAGAGTGCGGGGTTCTCCCAGCTCTCGAACGCTCTCCCTCTCTCGTTCTGGCGAACGAGCCTACGCAACGCCAGAATGCGGGAGTCTCCCGATTTCATCGCACGCCTCCCCAAGCACCTCGTTCTGGCGAACGAGCCTACGACGCAAGGTAGGCGCATTCGCCAGAATGCGGGAGTCTCCCGGTTTCATCGCACGCCTCCCCAAGCACCTCGTTCAAGGTAGGCGCATTCGCCCGAATGCGGAAGTCTCCCGGTTTCATCGCACGCCTCCCCAAGCCCCTCGTTCTGGCGAACGAGCCTACGGCGGCGTGTAGGCGCATTCGCCCGAATGCGGGGGCCAGAAAGCCCCCCGCAAAAAAACTTCTTCCCATCCGTCCCGGTTTTGGGTGCCCTCCACGCTAACAACCCGCCTCCGAACGAGACAGGCGTCCTCAGCGGCGGCGTTTGCCACCACGCTGCTCTTTGAGGATGGCCTGCACGCGGGGGCCTTTGGCGTGCATGACTTTGAATCCGTCCTGCTCGACGATCGTTTTCCATTCGGCAAAGGCCTCGCCGAGGAAGTTCTCATACGGAAGCTGGCGGTTCGCCACGAGCCAGAGCTCGCCTTGAGGCTTCAAACCAGTCGCCGCAGCCGCCAGGAAGCGCAGACCGATGGTGGGATCGGCGGTCTTGCCATCGTGGAAGGGCGGATTCGTGACCACCACATCATAACGCCCCACGTCGATGCCCGCCGTGACATCGCGCCAGAGCGGACGCGTCTTCACCCGGGTGGGGATGATGCCCAAATTCCGCCGGATGGGCTCAAAGGAATCGCCATCGGCATCGTAAAGGTCGATGGAGAGAATCTCCGGGCACTCACGCAGCAGGTGGGCACTCAAAAAGCCCCAACCGGAGCCGAGATCCGCCGCGTGGCCGCTGAGCTCCTTCGGCAGATGCTTCACCAGCAGCGCCGAGCCCACATCCACGCGATCCCAACTGAACAATCCGGGCTGCGACCACCATTTCCCCTCCATCACGCGGCGCATCATGCCCCGCTGCCGCCAGCCTTCGAGCACCGTTTCATTCCACGGCTTGCCGGCCACCTTCGTGGTCCAAAAGGCGCGGCTGTGATGCTTGGAAAGCGTCTCCACCTCACCCGCCGCCTCCTTGAGATACTGCTCGGTCTTCTTCGCGCCCGAGTCGTTGTGCTGCGCCACCATCAAAATGCCGTCGTCCGCCAGATGGTCATAGCCACGAGCCAGATCCGACACGGCGAGATCCCGCTGCGGGTCCGGCAGCAGCAGCACGAGCGGGAATTTCCCCTGCCCTTCCCGCTCTACGCGGAATCCGGCCGCCTCAAGCTGGGCCGCCCGTGGCTTCCACGTCTGCTGGCAGGTCAGTTGGGGGCGAAAGTGTTCCAGAGCCGGGTGCTCCTGCGCACGCAGGAAAAGGATACGGCCCTCCACGCCGATTTCCGGATTCAAATCGAGAGCGTACATCAATGCATCAACCGCGCGGGCCATAAGTGGCGGCGATGATGCCGCGAAACCGCGCGATGGAAAGCCCGCGAAAGAAATTCCTCCCGGCGTTTGACAAATCGTTTCGAAAGTCTAGTCTCCGCGCCCGTTTCCGACGAAACGCACGGCTTCTCACCAAGCCATGCACCCCTAGCTCAACGGATTAGAGCATCTGACTACGGATCAGAAGGTTTCAGGTTCGAATCCTGAGGGGTGCGCCACTCACCACGCAAGCCGCATCAAGGCTTCCAGCGCCCAAGGCGAAAACAAAACGCCTCCACCTGTTTCCACGGCTGCCATTTTTCGGACACTGGGGAGCCTGACCTCCTCCGGTCTGACTTCGACGCCTGAAAAGCTCACACGAACGCCCCCCAGCCACGAAGCCATCGCTTCTGGGTGCCTTCTTCTGAGGATGAATCCACCCACATTCCCTTGGCTTCCTTGTTTCCGCGCAGCGGCGTTTCGATGTTCCCGAACGCCTGCGCTGTCAGGACTCACTTCAGGTGATACGTCGCCTTTCCTTTTTCATCGAAGCTCACATGATGGTCCTTCTCCAGCTTGGAGACAACCTTCTCGATCTGCGCATCCGTCGCGCCCTTGAGTTGGTGGGCCTTGAGGTCGCTCATCAGTTTCTTCCGCGTCTTCGGGGCTGTATCGACCCGCTTGCGCAGGTATTGCAGGATCTCCGCAAAGGTGTCCGGCTTCCGAGGGGCGGCCGGGGCGGCGGCTTTCGGGGCTTCGGCAGGCTTCCGTGGCGAGCCAAAGGTCAGCGTCGAGGCGTCGGCATGCTTTTGGATGCGAATGTGCTGGTTATGGAGGTGCTCGATCAGGTTATCGTAGTCACCATCCTTCGACACCAGGTGGAAGCAGGCCCCCGGATGCCTCTGCACGGCCTGCCCCAGGTAATAGGCGAGGGCAAAGTCGAGCGCGTTCTTCCCCGGCTTTTCAAGCCGGATCAGATGTGAGGAAGCCGCGTGCCTCATCAGAACCTGCACCTGCTCCACGGGCAGCTTGGTTTTTTTCGGCCCCAGCAGCAGGGTCACATGCACCGTCTTCCCCTCGATGGAGGACAGGTCGAGGTTCGGCACGTTCTCATCATCAATGAAGACGTAGTTCAAGGGCAGCGGGGCGTCAGGCATGCGCGGAAATCTCCGCA
>JBEIGR010000172.1:0-9297 GCA_040381795.1 Verrucomicrobiaceae bacterium
AACCTCTCGCTGGTGAAGTATCTCATCACGCAGGGCCTGCAAAGCCTAGAGAGCCGCATGGAGGCCGTGCGCGAGTTTTACCCCAATGCCCGCTCGGAGCACTGGAGGCTCGTGCAGGCGGGTATCCGTGTGCAGGCCATCAAGAAAGCCGACCGCGGCGCGGTGCATTTCGGCACCGAAGTTTTCTCCTCCACAGACCGTTCGATCGCTGCGCTGCTGGGCGCTTCGCCGGGTGCCTCGGTCTCAGTGAACATCGCCCTCGAAGTCGTCCAGACCTGCCTGCCGCATCTCCTCACCGGCACTGAAGGCCAGGAACGCATGAGGCGGATGATCCCCACTTTTGACCAAGACCTGAAGCAGTCCGGCAATGCCACCTTGTTCGAGAAAACCAGCCGCGAGGCCGCAGAACAACTTCAAATCCATCCCCAACCATGATTACCCTCACTGACAAAATCGCCCTCGTCACTGGAGCCGGTTCCGGCATCGGAGCCGCCATCGCGGAATGCTTCGCCGAAGCCGGAGCGCTCGTCTTTGCCTCCGACCGCGACGAAACTGCCGCGCAGCAGACTGCGGCACGCATTCGCGAAGCTGGCCATCGCGCGGAATCGCTCGTGCTGGATGTCAGCGACGAGTCCTCGTGCCTTGCCGCTGTGCGCACGGTCAATGAGAAATGCGGGCGCTGCGATGTGCTCGTCAACAACGCGGGCGTCGGGCATGTCGGCACCATTTTGACCACCAAGCCTGAGGACTTGGAAAGACTGTGGAAGATCAATGTGGTCGGCATCTATCACCTCTCGCGTGCAGTGCTGCCCGGCATGATCGAGCGCGGCATCGGCTCCATCGTCAATATCGCATCCATCGCCGGACTCATGGGCATGGAGGCGCGCTTCGCCTACACGACGACGAAGCACGCCGTCGTCGGCATGACCCGAGCGATGGCCATGGACCACGGCACCACGGGCGTGCGCATCAATTGCATCTGCCCCGGCCGTGTTCGCACACCGTTCGTGGACGCGATGCTACGCCAGTATGAGAATCCCGACGACTATCTCCGCCAGATGGAGGCTCCACATGCCATGAAACGCATGGCCGCGCCCTCTGAAATCGCCTCCGCCGCTCTCTATCTCGCCAGCGACGCGGCTTCCTTTGTCACCGGCAGCGCCATGACCGTGGATGGCGGCTACACCACCGGAAAATAGACAGCACCATCACTCCACGACTCCACTTCTCCAACACTCCAACTCCCTACCCACAAACAACCATGCGCATCATCCGCCACCAAGCCAACGACAGCACCATCCAGCACGCAGCCCTTCAGCCCGACGGCACCGCCCGCCGCATTGATGGAGACATTCTCGGCAGCTTTCGCGTCACTGATGAAATCATCACGCCGGGCAAGCTCCTCGCGCCGCTGCAGCCCGCCGCCATCTTCTGCATCGGCCTGAACTACCGCCAACATGCCGAGGAGAGCAACGCCGCCATCCCGCAGTATCCGGTGCTCTTCATGAAATCCCCCGGCGCGGTGCAAAACCCGGGCGATGACATCGTCCTGCCCCGCCATCTCCAAAGCGACGAGGTGGACTACGAGTGCGAGCTGGCCGTTGTGATCGGCAAGACCTGCAAAAACGTCTCGAAAGCGAACGCGCTGGACTACGTGCTCGGCTACACCTGTGCCAACGATGTGAGCGCCCGCGACTGGCAGATCAAACGTGGCGGCAGCCAATGGTGCCGAGGCAAGACCTTCGACACCTTTGCCCCGCTGGGACCCTGCCTCGTGCTGAAGGACGAAATTCCCGACCCGAACACCCTGCGCATCCGGACCATCCTCAATGGCAAAACGATGCAGGATTCGAACACGAACGACATGATCTTCGATGTGCCCACACTCATCGAGTTCCTCAGCGGCAGCACCACGCTTCTGCCTGGCACCGTCATCCTCACTGGCACGCCTCAAGGCGTCGGTGCTGCGATGAAGCCACCTGTATTCCTCCAACCCGGAGACACCGTCACCATTGACATCGAAAAGATCGGCACCCTCACCAATCCCGTTGTGCCGGAATAAGGACCTCCACCATCGCTTCGCACCATGAAAACCCGGCCAGCCCTTCTGCTTCTTCTCGTTTGGACCGCCACCGTGCGCGCTCAATTGCCGCAGGAGCATGTTCACGACCTGTCGCTACCCGTTTCGCCGGAATGGCCCTGTGTCTGGCCGCTGGGCATGATGCAGCACATCACCATTCCGCGCTTCACCTTTGGTCCGGGGGCCTATCATCGCGAGACGGTTGTGCTCGATGAGCACACTGGCACCCAGTGGGACGCGCCGGCCCACTTCGTGCCGCCGCCGGATTCAGGATTGCCCGGCGCGGGCCCGATGGGCCTCATCACTGGCGAAAAAGTGCCTGCCTGGCAGTTTGTCGGAGAGGCCTGCGTCATCGACGTCACCGCACACCGCGACGATGCGCCGGGCGGCTCCAGCTTTCTGATCCAGCCAGAGCATGTGAAGGCCTGGGAGGAAAAATACCGGCCTCTGCGTGCCGGAGATGTGGTGCTCTTCCGCAGCGACTATACGGACACCTACTACCGGCCGTTGAATCGGGGCGGGGTGCGTTTCGTGGTTCGCCCTCTGACCAAATTGGCCCCAGCCTGGCCCGCGCCGTCTCCGGAGACCATGAAATACCTCGGCGATAAAGGCATCATGTCAGCCGGACTCGACGGTGCCAGCATGGGGCCGCTGCCGAATCTCGCCGTGGCCACGCATCAGGCTGGCGGGGCCTTTGGCATGATCTGGATCGAGTGCGGCACCAATTTCAAAGCCCTGCCGCCGATGGGAGCTTTTTACGCATTGCTGCCTGCCAAACACGCGGGAGGCTCGGGTGGTGAGGCGCGTGTTCTCGCCATCACCGAGCCAAAAATCGCCGCCCAACTCATCGCCGCCTCGCGTGCCAAGCGAGTCACCGATGTGTCGGTCACGCTCGATAACAACCTGCCGGTGACCTGGCAGGGCCACGGCCCGGGCGAAGAGGCTCAGCGCTACCTCGCCGAGCCGCTCAACCAGTTTGAAAAACCGCGCGGGCCCTACATGGCCTGGACACACACCTTTGACAGCCAGGTGGGCACCCACGTCGTCACACCGGCCTTCACTCTGCCACCGCCTGGCTTCGATGCGGAACAGTTCGCACCGGAGATCCGCCAGCTTCGTGCCGAGTTCGAGAAAAAACACGGCCCGCTCGGCAACAGCACGGACACGATCGACAAACTGCCACTGAGCCAGATGATCGGTGCAGCCCGTGTTATTGATGTAACCAGCCTGCGCGGAACCACTGTGGAAAAGGCCTGGCCCGCCTCGCCGGTGATCACCGCACAGCATTTACTAGATCATGAAAACGCGCACGGACCCATCGCTGCCGGTGAGATCGTGCTCTTCCGCACCGGTTACACCGATACTACTTTCAAGTCGCTGCCGGATGCCCCGACGCAGGACGAATGTTTCACCGCACCGCTCGCCGGCAAATCCGAAGGCTGGCCGACGCTTGCTCCCGAGGTTATCGCCTTGCTCGCCACGCGTGGCGTTCGCTGCGTCGGCATGGATACGCCCAGCGCAGGCGGCGTGCAGCGCGAGGCCTCGCTGATGACCTACTGGGCCGCCGCGAAGCACAAGGTCTTGATCGTCGAGTTCCTCATCGGCCTTGGCACCGTGCCGGAAAAGGGTGCGTGGTTCCTTTTCGCTCCCATCAAAATCGAAGGCATCCGTAGCGGCCACGGTCGCGCTCTCGTGCTGAATCCTGAACGCCGCTGAAGCCCCTATGAAGCCCGACCCAACACTCCAGGACTCCAACAATCCACTGCCCGTGGACTCCGCCATCGATCCCGTCGCTCTTCGTCGCAAGGTCGCCTGGCGCATCCTGCCGTTGGTCATCCTGCTCTACATCATCTCTTACCTCGATCGTGCGAACGTGGCCTTTGCCAAGCTGCGCATGGGCGAGGCGCTGGGGTTTTCGGAAGATGTCTTCGGCTTCGGCATTGGCGTTTTCTTCATCGGTTATCTGTTTCTGGAGATTCCAGGCGCATTGCTGGTGGAGCGATGGAGCGCGCGGAAATGGTTTGCGCGCATTCTCATCACCTGGGGCTTCATCTCGGCGGCGATGGCCTTCGTGAACACGCCCTCGCAGTTCTACTGGGCGCGGTTTTTCCTCGGCGTGGCGGAGGCTGGGTTTTTTCCCGGCATCATCGTGTATTTCACGCACTGGTTTGCGCAGAATGATCGCTCGCGGGCACTGTCGGGCTTGCTCGTGGCCGTGCCGTTCAGTCTTGCGCTCGGCGCGCCGGTGTCGTCGATGCTGCTGGATGTGAAATGGTTCGGACTCGATGGCTGGCAGTGGCTTTTCATCGTGGAGGGATTGCCTGCGGTGGTGCTGGGCTTTGTCGTTCTTGCCTTTCTCACAGATCGACCTCGAAATGCAACGTGGCTCACTCAAGCCGAGCGCGATCATCTCGAAGGCGTGCTCGCTGCTGAAGCGGCGGCAAAAGAAGCGACGGGAAAGATCTCCGTCTGGCAGGCGCTGCGATTGCCTGCGGTGTGGCTGCTCGTGATCGGCGTTCTGGTGGGCAACAGCGGCGGCTACGCGCTCAGCTTTTGGTTGCCGACGACGGTGAAGAATCTCTCCGGCGGCTCCGATCAAATGACGCTGCTCTACAGCGGTCTCTACTACAGTTGCGGCATCCTCAGCGTGCTCATCTCCGGCCAGACGGCGGATCGCACGGGAGATCGCAAATGGCACGCGGCGGGCGGCATGGTCGCCACCGGCATCTTCCTCCTGTGCAGCACGATTCCGGGGCAATCCTTCGGCACACAGATGATCTGGCTTTGCCTCACCGCGCTGGGCGCATTCTTCTGGATCGCACCGTTTTGGACGCTGCCATCGCTCACGCTCACCGCCTCCGCCGCCGCAGTGGCCACTGGTTTGATCAACATGGGTGCCAACCTCGCCGGTTATCTCGGGAATCACGTCACCGGCTGGTTGCGCACGCACGGCTACGGCGAAATGCAGTGCCTCCACTTCCTCGCCGCCTGCTTCATCGTCGGCGGCGTCATCATCAGCTTTCTGCGTCTCAAACCTAAATCAGCATGAGTTCCATCACGAACCAATCATCCCCCCTTCAACTTTACCGCACCATGCTCACGATCCGCATGGTGGAAGAGCGCCTGGCAAAATCGCATCAGCGCGGGCTCATCCCCGGAGCCTGCCACACCTATGTCGGCGAAGAAGCCATCGCCACGGGTGTGTGCGCGCATTTGCATGAAGCGGACGCCGTCTTCAGCACGCATCGCGGTCATGGTCATGCCCTCGCCAAAGGCATGGAGCCGCGCCAACTCATGGCAGAACTCTATGGTCGCGAGACAGGATGCTCGCGCG
This sequence comes from Verrucomicrobiaceae bacterium, assembly GCA_040381795.1. GTDB lineage: Bacteria > Verrucomicrobiota > Verrucomicrobiia > Verrucomicrobiales > Verrucomicrobiaceae > Prosthecobacter. The sequence continues at coordinate 5,415 of JBEIGR010000172.1, forward strand.
GTCGTGGAGGCTCCATGCATCTGTTTGCACCGGAGATTGGCATGATGGGCACCAGCGGCATCGTGGGTCCCTGCATCCTGCAAGCGACCGGCGCGGGCTACAGCTCTTTGATCATGAAGACCGGCAATGTCGGGGTCGCCTTCTTCGGCGATGGCGCGGCGAACAACGGCGCGTTTCACGAAGGCCTGAACATGGCGAGCATCTGGAAGCTGCCGGTGTTGTTCGTGTGCGAGAACAACCAATTCGCCACCGAGGTTCCGTTTTCGACAGTCGCGGGCAACCCCAACGTAGCAGCGCGAGGAGCAGCTTATGGCATCGCAAGCTTTGAAGTGGATGGCAACGATGTGCTCGCTGTGGAAGCCGTGGCCCGCGAGGCCGTGACGCGTGCCCGCAACGGCGATGGCCCGACTCTCATCGAATGCAAAACCTACCGCACCCGCGCGCACGCCGAAGGCATGGGCGACTTCACTTACCGCACGCGTGAAGACGTGGAGCAGTGGAAAACACAGTGTCCCATCGCTCGACTGAAGAAGGATCTGCTTGATCAAAAACTCGCGAGTGATGCCGAGCTAACTGCCATCGAACAGGAGATCGCCGCACTTACCGAAACGGCGCATGAGTTTGCCGAAAAGAGCGCCTATCCAACGGCCGAGAGCGCCACCACTCACATCTATGCAGCCCCTCGCAGCGGACCTCTGCGTGATGTGCCTGCATCAAACGCCAGCACTCGCGAGTTGACCTTCATGAAGGCCACGCTCGAGGCGCTGACCGAGGAAATGGCACACAATCCGAAGATCTTCGTCATGGGCGAAGGCATCGGCGTGCGCGGCGGAAACTTCGCCACCACCAGTGGCTTGTTTGCCATCCATGGGCCCGAACGATTGCGCGATACTCCGATCTGCGAGCGTGGCTTTGTAGGACTCGCGGGTGGCGCAGCGATGACCGGCACGCGACCCGTGGTGGACTTCATGTTCGCCGACTTCGTGCTCGATTCCGTTGGCGAGATCATCAATCAAATCGCCAAGATGCAATACATGAGCAGCGGACGCTTGAAGATGCCCGTGCTGATGCGCGGTTGCATTGGCATTGGGCACAACGCTGCCACCCATCACAGCGGCAGCTACTACTCGATGTATGCGCATTTCCCTGGCCTGCGCGTCGTTGTGCCTTCGTCACCGAGGGATGCGAAAGGCCTGCTCAAAACCGCGCTTACTTGCGATGATCCCGTGCTATTCCTCGAACATCGCGAGCTGATGACCGTCAAAGGCCCTGTGCCGGAGGAAGAATACTTCATCGACTTCGGTAAAGCCGCCATCGTGCGCGAAGGCAGCGACATCACCGTCGTCGCGCTCGCACTCATGGTTCACAAAACACTCACGGCGTGTGAGACACTCGCCAAAGAAGGCATCAACGTCGAACTCATCGATCCTCGCACCGTTGCACCGCTCGATGTGGACACCATCATTCAATCGGTGGCCAAGACCGGCCGCATTTTGATCGTGGACGAAGACTTCGCGCACTGCGGCATCAGCGCCGAGATCGCCGCGCAACTCGCCGACCGCGGCTTCGACGACCTCGATGCGCCCATTCGCCGCCTTAACGGCAAACCCTCGCCCACGCCCTACAGTCCCACACTTGAGGCAGCGGTAGTGCCGAATGTCGAATCCATCGCCCAAGCCATTCGCAACCTTTGCGCTGAATGATCATGAACAATCCAATACAAGATAGGCAGAAGAATGGCGGCAGGAGAAGAACCCTGCTCTCCATTCTCTTGCCCACATTCTTCTGCCTTCAAGAACCCGAAGGGTTCAAAGCTATTAGCCGGTGGTTGAGCAAAGCGATACCACCGGTCCGCATGTCCAACGATCCGCATCCTGAAAGGATGCCAGCACCGTCTCACGCGAGTGATTCACTTCCTTTCCACATCATGGGTTCGCTGGCATCCCTCCGGGATGCGCTCATTGCTGCCGTCCGATCCGGTGGTGTCGCTCGTTCCTCGCTCGACCACCGGCTAATGGCTTTCATGCCTCCGGCATGTTCGACCGCATGCTCAGCATGGAACCCTCATCAAACTCCTTCCGCATAACCATGCCTAACAACATCACATTACCCAGGCTCGGCTGGTCTATGGAAGAAGGCAAGTTCCTCACATGGCTGAAGCAGGATGGCGAGTTCATCAAAGAAGGCGATCCCATCTTTACCCTCGAAAGCGACAAAGCCGCGCAAGAAGTCGAAGCCATCGACAGTGGCATTCTACACATCGCGCCCGACGGCCCAAAGCCGGGCGACGTTATCAAAGTCGGGCACGTGCTCGGCTACTTGCTCGCAGAAGGTGAGACGATGCCTGTCGCTACTGCGCCAACGGTCCCAACTGCACCACCTCACGTCGAGACCACGATACTTATCAGCGACCCGATCCCGGAGCCAATGGTGAAGCCGATCACGAAGCTGATGCCTGAGGAAACTCCGGCCAGTCCCCGCGCCCGCCGCGCCGCCAAAGAGCACCGCGTTGATCTCGCCAAACTCGCACCCACCGGCAAAGGCGGCCGCATCCGCGAGCGCGATGTCCTCGCCGCAGCCACTTCCATCTCGACCACAGGCATGAAACAGGTGCCACTCACGCCCATGCGGCGCACCATCGCCGCACGGCTCATGCACAGCCGCCAGACCACCGTGCCCGTCACCATCACAGCCCGCTGCGATGCCACCGCGCTACTCGCCTTTCGTCAGCAGCTCAAATCCATCACTCCCTCACTCCAACACTCCATCCCGGTCGTCCCCACCATCAATGACATCCTAGTCAAACTCACCGCCGCCGCCTTGCGCGAGCATCCCATGCTCGCCGCCACTTGGGCGGAGGATCATCTCCTGCTCCCTGAAAGCATCCATCTCGGCATCGCTGTAGACACCGAGGCGGGCCTGCTCGTCCCCGTCATCCGCGACGTAGGCACCTCCACGCTCACCCAGATCGCCGCCCAATCGCAGAAGCTTATCACCGCTGCTCGTGCCGGTCAGCTCGCTGCCGCAGACATGCAGGGCGCTTGCTTCACGCTTAGCAATCTCGGCAGCCTCGGCGTCGAGGCCTTCACTCCGGTGATTAATCCCCCCGAATCCGCCATCCTCGGTATCGGTGCCATTGTGCGCGAGGCCGTGCCGCTCGATGACGGCACCTTCACCGCGCGTGATCGTCTCACGCTCAGCCTCACCTTTGATCATCGCGTCAACGACGGCGCCGCCGCCGCGCGCTTTCTGCAAACCCTCCGCCACCTCATCGAACACCCGCTTCTCGGCCTCGTATAAACCTTTTCCCACTCATGAAAGTCCAACTCAAAGACCAAGTCGCCCTCGTCACCGGTGCCGCCGGAGCCATCGGCCAAGCCATCTGTGCCTCGCTCGCCGCCAACGGCGCCAAAGTCGTCTATGCCGACATCAACCTCGAAGGTGCCCGCCAGCTCGCCGCTGCCACGCCCGGAGCCATGGCGCTCCGCATGGATGTCACCGATGAAAAACAGATCGAATCCGCCATCGGCGAGATCATCGCCGCGCATGGTCGCCTCGACATCCTCGTCAACAACGCCGGCATCAACACGATGGCTCACCGCGTGAACATCGACTCCTTTCCCGCCGAGGAATGGGACCGCATCCTCCGCGTGGACCTCACCGGCCTCTTCCTCGTCAGCAAGACCGCCTCGCGCCACATGCTCCAGCGCAAATCCGGCCGCATCATCAACATCTCCTCGGTCATGGGACTCGTCCCCGCACGCCTCCAATGCGCCTACACCGCAGCCAAGGCAGGCGTCGTCAATCTCACCCGGACCATGGCCATCGAACTCGGCTCGCAGGGCATCCTCACCAACTGCATCGCCCCAGGCTCCATCCTCAG
>JBEIGR010000173.1:0-9238 GCA_040381795.1 Verrucomicrobiaceae bacterium
GAAAATCGTGCTTCTGCTAGCCACGGCGGCGATCCTTTCCTCCTGTGTTTCATACCCGCTGACGCCGAGCTTGTTGCCGATTTGCGCGAAGTGCTCCTGCATGGTGTCAGCAGCAGGGTAGCTGTTGAGGATGGTGAATCAGTGCGCGGCAGGTGATATAAAGTCACTTTCCACGTTCAATCTCGGCGTGTTTCTGAATGAGCGGGGTTCCATCGGCGCTGAAGAAGGCAACATAAACGGAGCGCACCCAGCCATGATCACTTTTCCCGCCACGCGAAGGGCTGGAGACAAGGTAATCGAGCCCTACTTTCACTTCGACACTCGGCGTACCGAGTCCGCTGAGGATCTCCGGGCCCTCCAACACGCGGTATTCACGCTGCTCCCAGCGAGAGATGAGTGTTTGAGTTTCTTTGATGATGTCTTCCCGTGAGGCGGTGCGACCGAAGTAGTCGGCTTTGTCCACATACAAGTCGGCGATGTCTTCAGGCTTCATTCCTGAGCTGGAGCTGCCGGATACAACCGAACGAGTGATGAAATCGACCACGGCCTTCTTCTGAGCCTCCGGATAAAACACCAGCGGCTCGCTCTTCCGTGTGTCGGGAACTTCCGCTACGGAAGTGATCTTCAAGCCGCCACCGGTCGGCTGCATGCGCAGGCGGCCGGTGAAGGTAGTGATGTTTTTGACAACCGCGTTTTCGCTCGTGCAACGCAGCGACACATCACACTCGACCATTTTGCCTGCCTCAACCACTCTCACGAGTGGTGGCTTCACCAGCACCTCAAATTGCTGCCGCGTCCATCTCTTGGCGTAAGCCACAAGGTCACTCTTCACCTCGTTAGGCGACCATCCCTGATGTCCCAGGTAGTCCACCTTGTCTGCCAGTAGGGTGATTTGGGCTGCTGGAGTCTGGTTGGCGGCGAGATAATACTGAGAAGCGAGATCCTGCGCCTCCTCCTCCATGCTCAAGGGCACAGCTCGAGGGACGGAAGACCACCACGAGAGGCCGTCCATCCAAAAGAACGCGATGACAGCTCCGGCGAGTGCCATGAGCACGAGCCAAGTCATCGTCCAGCTCTTGCCGGGCGATTCGGCGTCTGCCGCTGGCGCGGGCTTGGTTTCCTGCTTGCGGGTAAAACGCTGATTCTCTGCACCAGCTCCTTCGTCCGCATTGCGGCGGGGTACCTGACGAACTCCGTTGAGGAATTGCGAAGGGTTCTTCCAATCGACTCCGAACACACGCAGTTGCGGTTGGATGTCGAGCAGGTGCTGCCGAACAGTTACATTCGGGTCATGTGCCAGCACGCGTTGAAGGCCAGCAATGTACAACGACAACTCGCCTTGGATTTGCGTCTCCTCAAGAAACACCGGCACGATCTTCTTTTTTAGTTCCAACGCTAGGGCGAGCTCTCTGGGCACAAATTCGGAGGCCATGGATGATCGTGAAACAAACAGAATGACGACCTTGGCAGAATGAATGGCTTCAGCAATTTCCTTCGGCCATGTGCTGCCGGCTCGGAGGCTTTCCATGTCAAAGAAGGCTGATACGTTGCCCTGTTTGAGCTCATCGGCCCACGGGCGTACCCGCTCCAAGTCCTCGCGGGCGTAGCTGACAAACACTTCGTATGACTGGGACATAGGCGGATTGGCGGGTGAGTGATTCAATGCCCTGTCGTCTTGGCGGTGAGCTGCCATTCGCGGAGTTCGTCGAGGAGGATTTCTTCGGTTTGAGTCACACTTTGGGAAATGGTGGCGCGGGTTTCGAGGTGCTGAAGGTGGGTGCGGAGGGTGGTGAGGCGCTTCGCCATCTCGGGGTAGCGTTCTTTGCGGCGGCCAGCATCGAGGGCCTGGCGAATGCCGTTGGCTGTACCGGCGAGCAAAGGTAGAGCGATGGGAAAAAGCACCACAAGAGGCCAGGTGGCAGGAATTTGATCGAGCTTCCAGGGGCCGTGCATCCAGCCTTGCAGCAGCTCCATCTTGCTGAGCTTGTTGAGCAGGGAGAGCAGCACAAACGGCGGGGCCATCAAGGCACTCCATTTGCTGACGGTGCCGGTGATGTTCCACCAGCGCAGGGCCTTCTGGTTCATTTCCTGGTAGTGGCGGATCTGCCCATCGGGGTGCGTTTCGCTCAGGCGGGTGGCGATGTAGTCGTCCCGCAGGATTTGCGGCTGGATGTTGGCACGCTGGGCATTGACGAGAAGGCCTGCGCTGAGGGCAAAGCGTCGCCATTTTGGGTCATGCACGGCGACGGTGGGACTCAGTGGATCGATGAGTGGCACGCTGGCACGGAAGCCACGCACCAGTTCGGCGGCAAAGCGGCAGCGAATCCAGCTTTCCTGTGTGTGCCGCTGGTGCAGTCGCCATCCGAGATACAGAGCATAGCTCACGAGCATCAGCTCCGCGCCGGTGACGCCCCACTTCCAGTGTTCCCAGGCGCTGCCTTCCGCTAGCTTGAGGGTGACGAGTGCTGCCATGAGCGCGGCGATGCCGTGCAGGAGAATGATGCGCACGATGGAGGGTCGAAAACGATTCGCTTCCGTCTTCGCGATGCCGTCGAGGCATGTTTGGAGGTGATCCGCAGTGCCGGGCTGGCTGGCGCAGGAAGAGCCAGCCTTCTCCGCGATGTGGTGTAACTCCGTCATGACCTCATCGGCAGTGAAGGCGGCACTCAGATCTCCCTCGATCCGGTTTTGCGCCGTTTTGGAGTGGAGGATCACGACTGGCACGCCGGTGTGCTTGGCCTGGGAGACGATCTGCTCGGTGCCACCGAGGCCGCGGGCTTTTTCACCATCCCAGACGGCGACGAGCACATCCACGGCTTCGAGAATCTGGATGCCCTGGTCGAAGTAGCAATCCGGCCGCGTCATCTCCCCTGCGGCGAAGCGCACGCTATCGCGACCCGGCTTCTTCGAGGCGAACTCGATCTGCCGCTGCGAACGCTCCCAGGTCTGCGGCGAGGAAAAATCCTTCGCAAACTCACCTTCCGGCAGCGGCAGCAGCAGATGCACGGCGAGGCCCAGCTCCGGGCCACCTCGACACAAAGCGTGTCCGCCCCTTCGGCAATGCTCGCGTAGAGATCGAGCTCGCCGCCGGCATGGGCGGCCTTTTTCTGCAAATCCTCCAGCGCAGTTTTTAAAGCGGGGCGGATGAGGGTTTCATCATAACCGGCACGATGACCGGTGAAGCCGACGAGGTAACGAGGTTTCAGCATGGGGCTTCATAGGAGCAAGAGCCGCTCCAACGGTCAATCAGCGAAAATGGGCGGAATGCCGCACTCACTCTGGCGTGGCGGGTCGGCCTGTGGAAAGGGATCACCACCATGTCAGACAGCCTTGTTACTCTCGCGGAGCTTACCGCGCTCATTCGCCACCGCCGCTCGATCAAGCCGCAGGACCTTGATCCTGCGCGTGAGGTATCGGCGGAGCTGATGACGGAGCTGATCGAGAATGCCACCTGGGCTCCGAACCATGGTCTCACGGAGCCGTGGAGGTTTCATGTGTTTCAGGGTGAGGTGCGAAAGGAACTCGTGAGCATCATGCAGCAGACGTATCGCGAGGTGACGCCGCCAGCGGAGTTTCGCGAGGATAAGCTGGAAAAGATCGGCACGAATCCGCTGCTGGCGCCGGTCGTCATTGCCTGCGTGATGGAGCGTCGCGGTGGAGCGAAGATCCCGGCGATCGAGGAGATGGAGGCGGTGGCCTGTGCGCTGCAAAATCTCATGCTCAGTGCCGCGGCGGCGGGGCTGGGGAGCTACTGGTCATCGCCGCAGCTGCTAGATGGCGCTTCGTTTCGCGAGTTTTTGAAGGTGGGCGCGGAAGACCGCTGCGTGGGCCTCATCTACCTCGGTTGGCCGCGTGAGGGGCTCAAATGGCCGCGCAGTGTGCGGCAGCCGGTGGCCTCGAAAATCGAATGGAGGGGCAAAGCGCATGCTTGAGTGGCTTTCCAGTGCGTGGAGCAGCGTGGCGCACTTTTTCAGTGGTCTGCCGTGGGGCACGCTGGGGGTGTGGTCACTCACGATCTCGCTGCTCATCGTGGGCTTGGTGGGAGCCATCGTGCCGTTTTTGCCGGGGCCGCTGCTCATCGTGGCGGCGGGGATCATCCATACGCTGCTGCTGCCGGAGAGCGGGATGAGCACCTGGGGCATCGTGCTGCTCATCTTGTGGTTTTGCCTGGCCTATGCGGTGGATTTTTTCAGCGGTATGATGGGGGCGCGATGGTTCGGAGCGAGCCGCTGGGGCATCGCCGGCGTGTTCATCGGCGGCATTGTGGGCTTGTTTTTCGGTCCGCTAGGTTTGCTGCTGGGGCCGCTGATCGGTGGCTTTGCGTTTGAGCTGCTGTTTGCAAAGCAGCGGCTTCAACCGGCGATCAAGAGCACCTGGGGTACGCTGCTGGGAACGGGCGTGGGCCTCGTGCTGCGTGTGGGCATCTCGCTGGCGATGATCGCCACCTTCTTCATCGACGTGCTGTGGTGGTGAGCGGGCTTATTTTTTCTCCACGGGGAGAAATTGCACCGCATCGGCGATGACCACCTTCGTCGGCTCGGTGCCGTCATTTGAGATGCGCACCCATCCGACGCGGCCTTTTTCAAAGCGGAAGACGCCGAGCGTGCGAAACAGATGCGCATGCGGCGGCTCCTCCTGCTGATTGAGGCGCATCGTGGCCTCGCCATCGGCATGGTGAATGGTCACGGGCGTGTTGGTGGCGCGGCGGACATTGTAGCAATGCGCCAGCCGCACCTCATACCAGCCCGCTTGCGGTAGCTCGGGCGTGAAAGTGACCGATTTCGCCCCTTTGGCAGATTTCATGTCGTGAAGGTAGCCGAGTCCCACATAGGGCGGCGTGTGCGTGGAATACTGCCAATCGCCCACGAGCTCCGCAGCAGTCTCATCGACGACGATGCCGGGGAGCTTCGCCGGATCGGCGACGATGTGTTTCACCATCTCGGGGCGGTCCACCTCGCCAGCCGCGTGCATGTTGGGAAGTGCTTTCGGATGCGGCGCGGGCTTTTCCCCAGCCAGCGAGGCGGTGACGATCAAAACGGGGAGCAGGAGGCATCGAAGATTCATGGGAGCGGGACTCGAAAACGATGCATTCCACTCAAAGCGTTCATTGAACAATGGTTCGGCCCGTCGCATCTACGCCACGCATGAAACGCCGACTTCTTCTCGCCGCCGCCCTGTTTATCGCCACTGCCTCGCTTCACGCTCAGGATGAAGAGGCCCCGCCGAGCCTCGTGCGCCGCTTCGAGGGCACGCTGGGGAAGAATCTCGGCATCACGCTGCTCTTCACCGAGCGGGAGATCGGCGAGAGTGGCTTCCTTTACGATGCGGCTTACCACTATCACAAATCCGGCCTGCCCATCTCGCTCGTGCATGATGCGGAGGCGGAGGGCTTTCAGTTTCGTGAGATCGCTGGCTACACGCCGGAGGGCGAGGAGCAGGTCACGGGCCGCTGGAGCATCACGATGGAAGACGACCGCATCACCGGCACCTGGACCGCCCCGGATGGCAAAAAGAAGCTGCCCATCGCTTTGAAAGAAAGCTATCCGGCAGGCACCGTGAAGGTGGAGCGCCTGAAGATCGATTTCTCCTACATCGAGCAGATCGGCACCACGCGTCGTGGCAGCCAGATGGATGTCACCTTCCTCCGTGTGCGAGATAAAAAGGCCCAGGCACTGAATTCCCGCCTCGCCCTGCTCGCCCGCAACAGCATCGACCCCGATGGCAAGCTCCCCGCCACGCCCGAGGCGCTCACGAAGCACCTCCGCGATCAGGTGCGTGGTGAGATGGAGGCCGATCAAAACTACATCAGCAGCCAGAGCGAGGACTTCCGCGTCTGCATGAATGAAAGCGGCTTTCTCACCGTGGAAAATGCCAGCTACGCCTTCGAAGGAGGCGCTCATGGCAATCACGGCAGCGGCTATCACACCCTCGAAATCGCCACCGGCAAGGAATTGAAGCTCGCCGACCTCGTGAAGCCCGGCTTTGAGGAAAAATGGGCCGCTCTCGGCCGGGCGGAGATCCTCAGAAGCCGTGGCCAGAAGCCGGATGCCTCGCTGAAGGAGGCCGGACTCTTCGACGACAAGCTCGAGCTGAATGAAAACTGGTTCCTCGTGCCCGGCGGCATCGGTTTCTCCTACTCGCCCTATGAAATCGCCGCTTACGCCATGGGCTCCATCGAGTTCACCCTGCCCTGGAAAGACATCATCGACGACCTGAAACCCGGCACGAAGGTCCACGAGATCGCCACGAAACTCGTCGGCAAGGCCAAGGAATAGCACGGGGCCGCCCCCATCGAATCCGAGGTTGCCATTTCTCCCTCGTGCCGCATTCTCCGCCCCCCCCCAACCATGCGCACTCTGGTCATTGGCGACATTCACGGCTGTTCCACGGCTTTGGACGTACTATTGCGAGAGCTGGCTCCGGGGAAGGAGGATACCCTCGTCACCCTCGGTGACTATGTGGACCGCGGGCCGGATGCCAAAGGCGTCATCCAGCGCCTCATCGACCTCGATGCGCAAACGAAGCTCGTGCCCATCATGGGCAACCACGAGATCCTCATGCTCGACGCCAAAAAGCGGGAGATCGACTTCGAGTCCTGGCTGGCCATCGGCGGACGCAGCACGATGGAGAGCTACGCAGGATGGCCCCGCCCTGAGTGGACCGCCGTGCCGAAGGCGCATTGGGAGTTCATGGAAAAGCGCTGCCAGCGCTACTTTGAGACCTCCACCCACATCTTCGCCCACGCCGGCGTGAATTCCGCGCTCCCCCTCGCAGATCAAGGCGATGACTGGCTCTTCTGGCGGCGCTTTGATGATGCGCACGCACACTTTTCTGGCAAGACCGTCGTATGCGGCCACACGGCTCAGAAGAACGGCTTGCCCGCCATCAAGCCCGGATGCATCTGCATCGATACCTGGGCCTACGGCGATGGATGGCTCACCGGCACGGATGTGAGCACGGATGTTTTTATCCAGGTCAATCAGCACGGTCATGTGCGCCGCCTCACCCAGGCGGAAGTGCTCGCCCAGGCCGCCGCTGCCTGATCTCCGCCCTCCATCTCGAAATGAAACCCGTGCGCTGCCTCATCGCCGCTGGCGTCTTCGCCGCCTTCTGGTGTGCGGGGGCGTTTGTGCTGCTGCCACGCATGGAGGCCAGGCTCACCGCCGCCACCCGCGAGGCTCTCGCTGCACAGGAAACACTCGTGAAGCGGCTCGATAAGGTGCAAACGGCTTTCCAAGGCCAGGTGGCCCATCTCACCGGTCAGGTCCGCAGCGTGCAGGACAAGCTCACCATTGAGGCCGCCGTGCGTGACCACGTCCGCGCCCCCACGATGATCGCCAGCGGCCTCGGCCAGCGGCTCAATCCCGTGGCCGCCGTGCGCAACGAGATCGAAATCGTGCCCTTCCCGCCCGGCTGGATGCTCCTCGCCGCCCAGGGGGCCAAAGCCACGCTCCTCGGCGAGGCTGCCACCGATTTCGAGGCTCGCGATCTCGCCCGCAGCATTATGGAAAGCTGGAGTGCGAAGGGCGGCAGCGTCAGCGGCTCTTTGCAATCCAACCTCGAAGACCACGACGAAGCCGCCGATATCTCCGCCACGCTCGGTGGCCTCCCGCCGCCCTCATCGAGCGTCGAGCTGCACCTCGCCCGCATCGGCGGCCGCTGGCAAAAGATGAAGCTCAGCAAAGGTGATGACGCCCTCCGCGATCAAGCCACCGCCCTCGGCGTGAAGGACGACGAATGGAAAAAGGGCATTGCCCCTCTCCTCGCCACCCTTCGGCAGGATCACGCCACCGCCAGCGAGCGGGCCAAGCAAAGCGCCGCGCTCGAAAAGCTCCCGCTCGGCCATCTTTTCATCGCCGTGCGGGAGCAGCGCATCCTGCTTCGCGGAGAAGTCGGCAGCGCCGCCATCAAACGTGCCCTGCTCGATGAAGCGCTCGAGGTTTTCCCCGCCCGCCGCATTCACGACGACATCCGCGTGAATGCCGCCCGGCGGCCCGTGGCCGATTTCGGCCCCTTCACCACCGCCCTGCTGCCCGCCAGCGATGCGGAAGAAGAAAAAGCCTTCCATCTCGGCATCAGCGGCCAGGCCTGGCTGCCGCTCGATTGGCGTGGTTCACGCGAAGAGCCCTCGTGGAAGGGAAAACTCCCCGAAGGCCTCGATCCCGCCCTCCCCCGCGAGGACAACGCCCTGCTCATCGACTTCCTCCAAGGCAGCGATGCCAACATGCCGCCCATCGCCCGCACGCAGCCCGCCTTCATCGTTCTCGCCCTCATCGGCAACAAAGCCCTCCTCAGCGGCCAGATCGCCGAGCCATCGCTGCATGCCCAGCTTATCGCCGCCGTGAAAACCGCGTATGCGCCCGGCGTCGTCACCGAGGCAGATTACTTCGCCGTGCGCGGCCATTGCCAGCCCTCTGACGATGTTTTGCACACCGCCAAAAGCCTCCCGCCGCGTGGAGCCAGGCCCCAGCTCGCCTTTGCCACACCCGGCGGCACTTGGAAGACCCTCGAAGTCACCCCCGCCCTCATTGAGCCCGGAGCCCTTGCCAAATCCAGCCTCCTCCCCGAAGACATCCCCGCCAATCTCATCGAAGAAGCCGCCGCCGATACCCTCGAACAACTCCGCGCCCCCATCTCTCATCCCTCATCCCTCATCCCCGCCCGCTAGTGTCCTCCACCCTCTGGTTCCTGCTCGAATTCACCGTGCTGCTCGCCCTCGCAGCCGGCGTCTTCGCGTGGCTCGGCTGGATGTGGCGCGGCTCCGAGCGGGGTGATCGCGTGAAGAAACTTCAGGACGAGGTCGAAGAGCAGCGCCGCCTCGCCCGTGCCGCCATCGACGAGCGGGATGCCGCGCGTGCTGAGTCCTCCACCGCCAGTGGCAGCGTGCATGTCAGCGATGCCGCGCCGCTCATTCAGGCCAACGAAGTCCTCGAAAACGAAAACGTCCGCCTCCGCGAAGACCGCAAAAACCTCGAAGCCTGGCTCGCCACACTCCAAGCGGACAACGCCCACCTTCTTTCTCAATCCTCCGCGAACCTCGCCGAGGCGCTCAAGAAGCAGCACCAGCTCGAAACCGATCTCGCCCTCGCCCAGGCCTTCGCCGCCGAAGCCCAAAAAGCCACTGAAACGGCCCAAACCAACCTCGAAGCCTCCCGCGCCGAAATCACCGCTCTCCAGCAAAAACACGCCTCCACGGCTGAAAAAGCCTCCCAAGCCACTCAAAGCGAACTCACCACCC
>JBEIGR010000174.1:0-9223 GCA_040381795.1 Verrucomicrobiaceae bacterium
CTTCGCATCCTTCGACACGATTTTGCCCGCGAGCACATCCTCCTCGCGAAACTTCGCCATCAGGATCTCCGCGTCCGTGTGCCGGTTCCAATCATAGAGGATGTGAATGAGCCCATCGGGCGCTTCGAAGCCATCGGGATAGGATACCGCGTCGCGTTCATCGAGAAGCAGCCTGCCTTTCCACGTCTGGCCTTCGTCTTCGGAAAGCCAGGCGCTCATGTGAGTGCGCTTCTGCAAGCGCTCCGCAGGCGAACCATTCTTCACCAACAGAATGCGACCCGATTTGAGCCGACGCAGGAAGAAGCGGGCATTCACATTCTGCACCGTAGCCGCTTGTTTCGGCGTGCTCCAGGTCTTGCCACCATCGTTGGAAAAACTCTCGTGTGGCTGGCCAATCGTGCGGGCGAGCATCCACAGGCGGCCATCCTTCAGTTCGATCATCATGTGCTCGTCGAACTCCCAACCCGGGAACTGCAAACTGCCGCGCTCCTTCCACGACGCGCCTTCATCGGTCGATTCAAACACGCGGCACGTCTTTTGATGCCAATCGGACACCGGCAGCAGCCAGGTGCCATCTTTGAGCACCGTCGGCTTGTTCAGCGTGCAACCTTCCGCAAACATCACCGGTGTGCTCCACACCGGATCCGCCGCATCGGGATCATCGCAGCGCATGAACCAGTTCGTGATGCGCTTCTGCGGATCGCCAAGCTGCTGATCGAAAAACAGCCACAAACGCCCCTTCGGATCGGTCCACAGATTCCCCACCAGCGCCCCGCTGACCTTCTGCGCCGCCTCCATCCTCGCCCCGACTGCCAGACGCGGCTTCGACCACGTCGCGCCATCGTCATCGCTCGTCGCCAGCAGAAAATACCCATCCCGCTTGTCCCCCGTCCCCGTCCAGCAACCCCAGATGCGCCCCTTCGGCGTGCGATCCATTCCGATGATCATCGCTCCACCGCGTGCGCCGTCTTGAAACTCCGCGCCGGGAGTCATCATCACCGAGGGCGTCAATCCATCCTCATCTCGAACCTGCGCCCCATCCGCGAGCACCAGCAGCACCATCTTCTTGAACTGAAGCCGTTCACCTGCCTTCACCGCCTTGTGGTAAAGGCTCACGCGATTCACCTCCCCCGGAAAAAACTGCACTTCCGGGCCATCGACCTTCAAGAAGCCCGCCTCTCGCAGCGACTCCTCCTGACTCGACGCTTTGGGTCGAGTCGTCGGAGTCAGCGCAAACAGCGTGCCGGGCTTGGTGATGGTCACGTCGAGCTTTTCGATGCTGGTGCGGTGAAACGGCAGGTTTTTGACCGCATCGGGCATTTCATCGATGACATACTCGCGGTCCGTAAAGAGAGTCACACCGCGTTTCATCACCGCCGATTCATCCGCAATCAGAGGAGCGGCGAGGAGGCCAAAGAGAAAGGATAGAGTTAGAAGCGAAGCACGCATGGAGTCACAAACGTCCGCCACGCCCGCTCCTCGCGCCCGAAACCCGCAAAGCGGGTGTTATGGTAACTTCCGACAATGTGGTGCAGCTGTCCCGGCCGCCCTCAGAGGAGTCCAGAGGACTCAACCACACTACCTCCTCAGCGCATTGATCAGCTCATCCACCTTGTTGATCAAATCCTGCATCTGACTCTGGTTGTAGCTGCCATCGGCACCTTGGCCGAGCGTGCCGACGCCGTTGGAGTTGTTGCTCGTTTGTTGGAGCGCATTGGCGATGGCGTTATTGAGGTCGTTGATGGTTGCCCGCTGCTGAATGTCGGCGTTGAGCGACGTGAGTTGGCTGCGCATCTCGGCGCTGGAGGCAGGCGAGTTGTTCGCGGGTTTGGTCGGATCGAAAGGCATAATCGCAGGAACGCTGAAGGGTTCGACAGAAGAATGGTGGCAGTAGAATGTCGGAATCAGAATCAGCGGTTTGATTCTACTGCCCTCATTCTACTGCCTGCTTGCTTGGTCATCAGGGGCTTACAGTCACCTTCACCACATCGGTCCAGTCGCCGTTGGGGGTGCCTTTGTCCCAGAAGCGCATGCGATACTCGCGGACTTCGGGGGTGCCTGCGGCGAGCAGGGGGCGTTCGTCGATGTAGGGGCTTTCGGTGTCGATGGCGAGGAACTCCCAGGCTCCGGTGCCGCGACGGCTTTCGATATAGACGCCCATGTGGTTGTATTTGTAGAAGGTCAGCTTCACGCATTGGCAGCCGCCGCCTTGCAGCAGGTCGGCGCTGAACTTGGGCAGGGCTTTCTCGGTCTCGGCGGAGCCGACGATGCCGAGGTCGGTGCCGATGGCTTCGGTGTAGCCTGCGCTGAGTTTCATCTTGGCGATGAGGGCGAAGATGCGTGTCAGCGTGCCGGGCAGAGCAGCAGTGACGCCTGCGGGCAAGGCGGGGGCGGTGAAGGTGGGCAGCACCATCGGTGTGCTGCCTCCACCGGCGAGCACGTCATCCACGGCATCCGTGGTGCTGGGGGAGAAGTTGCGCACGGCACTCAGCCAGGTGCCGAGGACGTAGTTGGCGTATTTCGCGTCGTTCACGCTGGCGGTGATGTCGCCTGCGATGACGCCGAGGGCGGCTCCGTGGATGGGGAGTTTCACGGCGTAGTTGTCGAGCCAGTTCACTTGGTCGCCGATGCGGCTGGGGTAGTAGGTTTGTCTTCTCATTCTGGTGCGGTTGTTGGATTTGGGTTGAGGTGAAAAATAGTCGGACGGCTGATCCCAAGTGCCGCTGTCCCATTGGCCGTTATCCCAGTTCATGGATTCGAGGTTCGGGGTTGAGGGGTCTGCAAAAATCGGGCGATACCGCCGCGTGCGGGGTGGCGGGTCGCTTTCGCGGGACGACTGCCGCGCCGTGCGGTAGCGATACCTGTTGCCGGGGTATGGCTACCCATCACGGCGGTAGCTCTACCCTGCCGAGCGGTAGGCCTACCTTTTCGTCCGGGGAGCCATCCCATTTCGTTCGGGATGGATACCGCGCCACTGGGTATCGCTACCATTGCCGCCGGTATGGCTACCATTTCACGCGCGGTCGCTACCCTCAGCGCCGGTAGCGCTACCGTGGCGTCCGGTATGGCTACCATTCGGCTCGGTATGCCGGTTTTGAGGAGAAATAGCCCTCCCAAGGTCGAAAACACCGCTCCCGGAGGCAAAACAGCGTCTCCCGTGAACGGGAAGCGGTCTGGACTGGTGGAGAGGAGCAGCATGGCAGGCGTCGGGTGTGACGCTCGCCATTGGAGCACAGCCCCTGGCCCTGCCGTTAGTCAATCATAGGTGACGAATCTACTCAGCGTCATCCTCCAGCTCGCCGGTGAACTGCTCCAGCGTCATGCCGAGTCCATGGCTGATCTGCGCAGTTACTGGCAATGTGGGATTGGCTTTGCCACGCTCGATCTTGCCGATGTATTCCCGACTGACGCCACTTTCACGAGCAAGACCATACTTGCTCAGTCCACAGCGTTCCCGGAGTTCCTGCAAGCGCCTCGGAAGCCGCGCGCGGATGCGCTCGGCGTAATTGTAGGAGCCGTGGTTGTCCGGTGCGGTGGGCATGACGGTTCATGCGTGAGTGTTTTTGAGCCTCACTTTTCTGGCTGCGCTGGGAAATCCTTCGCGTATCGAGTCAGCAGCGTGGGCACGCCATTCGACATTAATATTTAAAATGCTCTAAACCGCAGCAGCTTTCCAGTCCGGGCCAGCGCCGAGCCACTTGCAACGTGGCATCTGAAACGTGTGACAGCCTCTTATGCAAACACCTCCATCACCGGCTTGCCTTTGTCGCCGACGGTGAAGGGGCGGTTGGAGGGGGACATGACGACTTCATCGACGGGCAGGCCGAGGCTCCAGCCGATGGTGCTGAGGAAGTCCTGGGGGCTGACTTGCTTGTCGGCGACGGAGTTGCCTTCTTGGTCGCTGGAGCCGTGGACGTAGCCGGCCTTCACGCCGCCACCGGCGAGCAGGGTGGAGAACACCCGTGGATGATGATCGCGACCGGCATTGCCATTGATCTTGGGGCCGCGGCCGAACTCGGAGCAGAGCACGACTAGGGTCGAGACAAGCAAACCACGCTGCGAGAGGTCTTCGAGCAGGGCGGAAAGGGCCACATCGAGCTCGGCACCGTGTTCTTCGAGGCCTTCTTCGATGTCGTTGTGCATGTCCCAGCCACCTTTGGCCACCTCGATGTAGCGGATGCCTTTTTCCACGAGGCGACGGGCAAGCAAACAGCCCTGGCCGAACTTGTTGCGGCCATATTTTTCACGCAACGGCTCCGGCTCGTCATCAAGGCGGAAGGCTTCTAGGTCGGTGCTGGACATGATGGCCACCGTCTTGTCGTAAAACTCAGTGTAGCTCTTCACGCCGACGGTTTGAAAACGCTCGCGGAAGCCCGCGTCGAGCTTGTCGAGCATGGCGAGGCGCTTCTGCATCACGCCCGCGCCCGCGTCGCTGCGGGAGTATTGCAATCCGGCATCGGGATCAAGGATGGGAAGCGGCGAGTAGCTGGCGGGGAAGAAGCCGTTGCCCGCGTTCGGCTGCCCATTCACGCACACGCTGGAGGGGAGGGTCTTGTGACTGGCTCCGAGGAAGTTCTGCGCCCAAGCGCCGATGTTCGGATGCTTGATGGTGCCGCGTTGCTCATAGCCGGTGCGAATTAAATACGACCCGCTGGCATGCACGCCGGTTTTGGAGGTCATGCTGCGGATGATCGAGATCTTGTCGGCCTGCTTGGCGAGGTTTTGCATCGTGCCGCCGAGCTGAAGACCCGCCTTCGCTGAAACGGGCTTTACCGGGCCCTGCGTGACGCCTTCTTTTGGGTCGAGCGTGTCGATGTGCGACATGCCGCCGAGCATTTGGAGGAAGATGACATTCTTCGCTTTGCCGAAGCCGGGGCCGTCGGCTGCCAAGGTTCGGTCGCCGAGTCCGTGAAGCACGGTGACGCCCAAAGAGGCTTTTGCCCACTTTTCGCAGAATGAGCGGCGGGAGAGCGGATCGAGTTGGTTCTGAAGTTTCATAAAGTGATGAAGTTTTTTGGGGCATTAATCGCGACAATTGGCACGTCGTTCATTCAACAAAGACAAACTCCCGCGTGTTAAACAGCACCCAGCTCAGGTCACGCATCGTGAGGTCCTTGCCGAGGGCGCCGACGGCATCGGCGAGTTCTTCGGGCTTCGGTTTGCGGCTGAAGAAACTCAAATAGAGGCTTTCGATCTGCTGCTCGGGTGATTTTAGGCTGGTGGCGGTCTGGATGACGAGGGAGTCGTCCTGTCCGATGACTTTCTGTGCCGCGCCGTTCATGAGCATGAGCACTTGCGGGATGCTGCCTTCATCACTGCTGCTATCGGCGATCTGGCGGTCACTCTGGCCGAACATGCGGAGGAAGTGCTGGTCCCTTTCAGGCTGGGGCAGTTCGGACGCACGGGCGAGCACGAGGCCGTTTCGCTCGGGCGGGGTGATCTCCACACTGTCCCCGCCATCACCAGCAGGCTGCACCTTCTTATTTTTGCTTTTCTTTGCGATCTTCCCGGCTTTGCCGAGTTGGCTCATGCCACCGACGGCCTCCTCGATGTCGGCCTTGAGCGATTCAGGAGTCATGCCTTCGCCGAAATTGACTTTCATGACCTCGGCATACTTCGCACCGCGATGGGCGTGGAATTTATCCACGTCCGCGCCGACGACGAGCGTGGCGCAGGAGTCCCAGGCCTGCTCGGCGCTCATGCGGCGAAGCACGGGGCCGGGGAAGAGATACGGGCCGCCATCGGCCATCTCATGGCTGGTGGCCTCGCGTTGGTAGGCCTGCGTGTTGCACAGCAGGCGGGTGAATTGTTTCAGGTCGAACTTCAACCGCACCATCTCGGCGGCGAGGTGATGGAGCAAGGCGGGGTTCACGCTGGCCTCGGGGTCGTCGAGATCGGTGACGGGCTCCTTGATGCCGACGCCAAAGATGCGCTTCCACATGCGGTTGGCAATGGTCATGGCAAAACGCGGATTGTCCGGCGAGGTCATCCACTTGGCGAATTGCGTGCGGAGGTCCTCCTCTTTCTTCGTCTGCACGTTTTGGTAGGCTTTTTTGGTCTTGTCATCGGCCCAGGTGACGAGCTTGGGCTTCACCGGATCGCCGGGCTTGCCATCATTGTATTTGTAATCATCCGGCAGCTTCAAATCGTTCTCCCTGCTGTCCTCCACGGCCATGGCGTTCACGCGGACAATGGTTTTGGCCTGCTGCCTGGAAAGTTTGTCATCGAGCGAGGCCAAGGTGCGGCGCATATCAGAGGCAATGCCACCCTTGTTATTGTAGGTCTCAGTGGCACCAAAGAAGGCCGCCATCTCGTAGAACTGCCGCTGCGTCCAATCGGCGAAAGGATGATCGTGGCACTGGGCGCAGGAAACTTCCGCGCCGAGGAAGGTGCTGAGTGTCAGCGAGAGGTTATCAAGTCGCATGCCAGCATCCCGCAGCAGGTAACCGGTCGCGCCGTTGTCGAGCAACTTTCCATCCGCGGTCATCATCGCGAAGACTGTCTGATTCCACGGCACGTTGTCGGCGATCTGGCTCTTCAACCAGTCCTGGTAGGTGTAAAACCAGGTCTTTTGAGCGACATCTGCGATGCGAAGCATGTCGGCGAGGTAGTTGAAGAGATGGCTGCTGTAGCCATCGGAGTTGAGCAGCTTGTCGATGACCTTTGCCCGCTTCGAGACGCTGGTGTCAGCGATGAATTCGAGGGCTTCTTCGCGTGTCGGGATACGCCCGGCGATGTCGAGATACACGCGGCGCACGAATTGCTCATCGGAGGCCAGCGGGTTCGGCTTCTGTCCGCCCTTGGAGAGGCCGCTATCAACGAGCAGGTCGATGCGGGCGGCCGCCTGCGCGAGATTCGGGTCCGCCGGGATACCCAGGCCTTCTGGCTTCAGCGTCTTCACCGCCTGCTGATCCATCGGGCTGAGCTTGTCGAGCGGCAGGCGATACACATAGCCATTTCGCACCTGAAGGAAGACCTGGCCGTTTTCGATGCCGCGGAAGGTCGCTTCCAGTTTGCGCCCCTGTGCATCGGTCCAAGTTTGGGTATTCGGGCTGACCGCTTTTTGCTGCGCCGGAAGCGTGGTCACGAGCGCAAAAAGCGAGAGGATGATAGAGGTCTTGTGTTTCATGGCTTGAGGACGGCGTTAGTTTCATTGCTTACCTGTGCGCACTGGCAAATCTGACACGGGTTTTGTGTCGGCGGACGGTTCGGTAGCGCGCACGAGGATTCGGATTTGGTCGAGGTCGCCAGACACGGCGAGATTGAAGTGCAGCGTGCGCAGGTCGTGGCTCATCACGATCACGTCGCTGCTGGCATCGGAAGCGTTGCTGCGCTCGACACCGCGACGCTTGCCCTGATCATAAATGACACCCGGATGACCGAAGAGATCGTCCGTCTGGTTCAGGACCCCTTTTCTGTTGATCACGCCGACGATGGGAGCGGCAAAGGTCACGCTGCCCTCGCGTCGGAGCGGGGAGCGGTCCGTGGGCCGTTTGGTGGGATCGTAATGCATCAGGAAGCTCGTCACCTGCCGCGTCGGCCCGATCTTGGTGCGCAGCTTTTGGGTCCCCGAGTAACGGCCAGAACGCGCGAACGACACCACCGTCTCTTGGTTCAGGTCCACAGCTTCGCGCTCTTTGAAAAGGAGAATGAACTCGTTGCTCTCCAGATGCCCCGTCTCAACGCTCACCGGCGGCTGCTGGAGATAATGGATCGCGCCCACCGTCCGCGGCGCATCGGGCGTGGGAGATGGTGGCGGTGGGAAGCTTGACGGATCCAGCCGCGCCTCCACCGTCACACCGTCGCTCGCAAAACGACGGCCTTCCGAGGTGTTCAATGCCACCAGTGAACCCGGCCGCGAATCATCTCCCGCCACGCGCGCCTCGACCTCGCCGCTGAACACATGCACGTCGGACACGCCCGACGGGCCAACCGACACCCCAAAATCTGTGCCCAAATCGACCACTTCCACACCCGGTGTCTCCACCGTGAATCCGCGCGCGCCCTCCGGCACGTGCGCAGCGGCCTTGCCGCCCATCAACCGCGCCCGGGAAGAGGAGAGCAGCGACAGTTGCGCCGGTCCTTCGACAATCATCTGCGCGCCGCCTGCGAAGCTCAGCCGCATGCGTCCGCCAGGCAGGTGGTAGTCGCCAGCCGAAAGCGCGCGGCCCACGGCCAGCGGATCGTGCGACGTGTGATCGTAGTCCCACAAACTCGTCACCACCGCCACATGCGGCTCGCTCGCCGCCACGGCTGCCGTCTGGATGTCACGCGCGTCATCGCGCAGCCGCATCGAGTAAAAATAGAAACTCGCGCCCACGAGCAGCGCCACGGCCGCCGCCGCAGTGAGCGGACGCCAGGAGAGCCAGACGGAACGACGTGGAGCCACCGCCGACGGCTGCGATCTGCGAACTCCCGCAAGCGCGGAATCAAGATGCGTATAGCGCAGAAAGTCCTGACGCACGCACGCATCCTTCACGATGAGTGATTCCAACTCCTGCGTCTCTTCCAGCGAAGCAACGCCTTCCAAGTAGAGTCGCATCAGTTCAAGCTCATGTTCAGTTCGATTCATGTCAGTTCCTCCTGTGCGAGCACCTGCTGAGTGCAGTTCATCAAGGCGATGCGAATGCGGTGCAGCGATTTGTAGAGGGCCATCGCACTGCGGCCCACCCGCACTGCCAGTTCATCAATGCGCACCCCTGGCTTGTAGGCCTCTTCCACCAAAGTGCGTTGATCATCCGTCAATTTGCGAAGGCAATCATTCAAAGCCCGACGCTCCGCCTCAAATGCATCCTCCGATTCCTCGGAAGCCACTGCCAGCAACCGCAGTGCCTCATCGCCAAACACATGCCGGTCCCGGCGACGAGTCCGCAGAAATTCCATCGACACAAGCCGCGCCACTCCAAACGCCCAGCGGCGAAAGTCCTCCATGCTGGTGATGTCCTCAAACTTCCGCCAGAGCACCGCCGCCACATCCTGCATCACCTCACGCGAATCCTCCAACGTGGGCACCAACGACCGCACAAAGCCACGCAACGATTCCTCATGCTCCACATAGAGTCGTAGGAAGAGGTCATGGCGTTGCTGTTCGGAGTCGGTCACTCGAGCCTCTTGCAAAACCCTGGATGAGTCTAGTTTTGGCGACTGATTTTTCAGGGATTTATCAAAGTTTCGGCAGCGAAGATGTCTTTTGGGTGATGAATGCTCTCTGCGAGCTTCGGTC
>JBEIGR010000175.1:0-9207 GCA_040381795.1 Verrucomicrobiaceae bacterium
CCGCGTCGCCTGCGAGACCTTCGTGAAGAGCACTGTCGTCGTCGTCGGTGGTGAGATCACCATCCCGAAGCTCCAGAACCAGAAAAGGGGAACTACCAAGCCCAGCGACGAAGTCATTCACGTCGGCCCGGTCATCCGTGAGGCCGTCCGCGGCATCGGCTACACCAACGTGGACGACGTCTTCCACGCCGACCAGATCTTCATCAACAACTACCTCACCATCCAGAGCCCCGACATCGCTCAAGGCGTCGATGCCGCTGAAGCCGAAGGCAAGAAGCACGGTGAACAGGGCGCTGGCGACCAGGGCATCATGTTTGGTTATGCTTGTGACGAAACGCCCGAGCTCATGCCCGCGCCGATCATGTTCGCCCACCGCCTAGGCCGTGAGCTGACCCGCATCCGCAAAGCCGGCAAACTCGCCAAGTGGCTGCGCCCGGACGCCAAGTCCCAGGTCTCCGTCGAATACGTCGATGGCAAGCCCACCCGCATCGTGAACGTCGTCATCTCCACCCAGCACACCGCGGACGTGAGCCACGCCGAGATCGAGAAGTTCTGCATCGAGCAGGTCATCAAGAAGGTGCTGCCGAAAAACATGCTCACCAAGGACACCGAGTATCTCATCAACCCCACCGGCAAATTCGTCGTCGGTGGTCCTCAGGGCGACAGCGGCCTCACCGGCCGTAAAATCATCGTCGATAGCTACGGCGGCATGGGCCGTCACGGCGGCGGTGCCTTCTCCGGCAAAGACCCGTCCAAAGTGGACCGCAGCGCCGCCTACATGGGCCGCTGGGTCGCGAAAACGTCGTCGCCTCCGGCCTCGCCGCGAAGTGCGAAGTGCAGTTCGCCTACGCCATCGGTCACCCGCTGCCAGTGAGTGTCCACATCGACACCTTCGGCACCGGCACCATCAGCGACGACAAGATCCTCGACGCCGTCTTGAAGGTCTTCTCCTTCAAGCCTGCCGACATCGTCAAGCAGCTCAATCTCCTGCGCCCGATCTACTCCAAGACCACCAACTACGGTCACTTCGGCAAGATCGACGATCCAGACATCACCTGGGAAATCGCCAACAAGGCCGAGGCGCTCAAGAAGGCCGCGAAGTAATTCGCCACGATAGTTAATCCGATCAGCAAGCCGCGCGGGGAAACCTGCGCGGCTTTTTCGTGCTGCGTGCGGACCTTACTCCTCGCACTGGTGAATCAGCCGGAATTTCCGCCACACAACCGCTCTAAAAACTCCCGTGCCCGCACTGCGCGGGCCAGCACGACTTCCACCGCCTCACCGGCACCGCCGCGCAGCTCGAGCACAAGGGTGCCGTGGAAATGATGGTGGCGCAGCTCGCGGATGATGTAGGGCCAGTCGATGCTGCCGTCACCGGGCGGGAGGTGGGCGTCCCAGTCGCCGTGGTTGTCGTTGATATGGACCATTTGGAGATGGCCGGAGAGTTTTTGGATCACCATGTCCATCTCGCGGGCGAGATGCGCGTGGCCGGTGTCGAGGCAGGTGCCGACCGTGCAGGTGGTGATCTCGCCGAGGAGATACATCATGTCCCGCACATGGCCGAACATGAGATGCGCGAGCATGTTTTCGAGCAACAGGCGGATGCCGAGCTCGCAACAGCGTGCGGCGACGCGGTTGAGCGAGTCTGCCGCGAGGTGCATGCGCTGGAGGAACTCCGCCTCTGGCGGGCGGCCCTCGCGCTCCGGTCCGGGGTGCAGCACGACGTTTTCGCAGCCCAAAAGCGCAGCGGCTTCACAGGCGTGGATGAGTTCTTGGACGGCGGCGTTGCGAATGTCGTCATCAGGCGCGGTGATGTCGATTTTCTCGGCAAAAGGAGCGTGAAAGGAGATGGGATGCAGTTCAAGCGCGCGCAGGCGCTCTGCTGCGCGGCGGATGTCTTGCGCGTTGTGGTAGTCGAGGTGCTGGGGGGAGGAGCAGACCTCGATTTGCCGGAAACCAGTCTCTCGGATGGCATCAAGCACCTCAAAGATGCTGCGTTGGTAAAAGCAGCCGGTGGAGAGAGCGATGGGCCATGTGTTCATGGGGAGAGTTTGGAGAGGAGTTTCTGGCGCGCGGACTCCAGCTCGCAGGAGTCGTCTGCGGTTGGAAAGCAGAAGCCTTTTTCGCGAGTGGAGGTGCAGTTGAAATCGATCAAGCGGTCCAGGCCTGTGATGTGCAGACCGGCAAACAGACGTGTGTAAAAATCCGCCCGCGTGGCGGCCTCGTAGTCGTTCCAGTCGATGCCCCAGCCGTACGCGGGGTTTTCAAATTTCGAGCGGATGAGTCCTGCGATATGCCGTGGATGCCAGCCTGCTGCGAGCATGCTGCGTGTGACGATCTGCATGCCCGCAGGTTTGAGCAGGAGGTCATTGGGTTGTTCCAGCAGATGGCGCACGCAATGCGGCAGGGTGGTCAGCGGCGTCCGATCATACGTCTCCGGCCAGCGCTCCGGCGCATCATGCAGAGCGGAGTAGTAGTACTCATGGAAGCGGCGCAGACGGGAGGCGAGGTAATGGTTGAGCAACTGCAGGGTGCCCTGCTCCTGCTCGGGAATACGCACACAGGCGCGGCGGGCCAGATCGAGCACATCCCCATCATCCTGGCGCACTTTGATGGCCTGGCGGAAATCCATTTCGTGCAGCGGGATGGAGCGAAAGGTGGGGATTTCTCCCTCCAGGCCGAGATTTTTCACCAGGCCGTTGACCCAGGGCTTGCGGTAGTTCGTGAAGGGCATGCGGATCATCCGCATGTGCAGCGGGTCTCCGTACTCGGAGATGTCGATGGAGATCATCTCACGCTGCGCAGTGGCACACGGGCCGACATGCACGGCGGTGATCTCCAACGGCAGCGCAGTGAGCGGCGCGGCGATTTCTTTGATGCGGTGTGCCACGAACTCCATCAGCAGCGCGGCGGCAAAAAACGCGGCCTGATCCTCCGCCTCAATGCGTCCCGTGAGCAGCGGCGGCAGGCGCTCGATGCAGCGTGGCACCAGTTCTGACGCTGGATTGAGAGAGCGGAGCTTCTCTGCGAGATTGGAGTTCTGCGCGATGCGCCACATGAAATGATGCCCCTGTCCGGTGATCACATGCAGCGGCCGGATGCCCCATTCCAGCAGCAGGGATTCGATGACCTTCACCACGGGTTCTTGCAGCTCAAAACAGCGCCAGGGGTCGAGGTAAGCCTCAGCGGGTGAATCAAAATTCACATACTCGACATCAAGATGGAGCAGGTATGAGGCGGAGTCGGCCAGCGATCGGGCGATGTCCACGTCACGCTCGAGGAACCAGTCCAGTTCGGTGGCCAGCCGCAGTTCCCGGCGGTCAAACTGGCAGCCGTCCGAGCGTGTGATGTAAGCGGCGGTCGCTTGATCGAGCGTGCTGCCGCCTGTGAACTCGATGAGACGCTGGCGGACAGCGCGATCGGCATAAAAGGGGTTCATGGCCTTGACCGCCTCAAGCCAGTGGCGGGGTGGCGATGAACACAGGCTTGTGCGCACGGGCGAGCACCGCCTGCACGGTGGAGCCGAGTAGTGCCACGCTGGTGCGCGAGTGTCCCTTGGTGCCCATGCAAATAACATCCGCGCCGACACGCTCCGCAGCCTCACACAGCGCCGTAGCTATGTTTTCATGCGCCAGCACCTCGGTGGTTATGGTGATGTGAAGCGAGGTCAGCAGAGCTGCGGGCAGCGTCTGCATTTTTTCCAAAGCCGCCCTTTTCTCGGCTGCGGTGGCGAGGCTGTGATCAAAATAAACCTCGGAGGCAATGATGGGATTGATCCCCCGCGTCGGCTCCTGGCAAACATGCACGACATGGAGTGAGCCGTCCCAAGGCAGCAGGCTGTGAGCATGGCGCAGTGCCTCGGTGCAGAGAGGAGTGAAATTCATCGCCACCAGCACGCGATGGATTCTTGGGATATGAGTGTCCATATCACCGAGCGTGGCGGGTACACAGAGCACATTGGCCTGCGCGTGTGCCAGCACGCCCCGCGAAAAGGAAGGCGACAGTAACCGCCTCAGACCGTGCCGCTGATGCATACCGACGACGATCATGCCAGTAGACTGCGCGGTGACTTGATGCAGAAACTCCATCTCTGGATGATCCGCTGCATGGCACACATGCACCTTCACCGTCACATCGCCCAGCACGCTGCGCACGCGCTCCCGCAGATCCCCCTCATGGATCAAGCTCTCTGCTTTGGACAGCGCTGGATAGGTTTCCGGCTGGACGTGCACGGCCTCGATTTCCACGTTACCGAGCTGGAGGAAGGGGCGTAGCGCCGCCACTGCGGTATCCGCTGAAGCACTGAAGTCCACACCACATAGCAGACGCAGCGCAGCACCTTCACTCAGCCACGCTCGGAGCGTGTCCGGCTGACGCACGATCAGCGTGGGCACCGTAGCACTCTCGGCCACATACTCCGCCGCACTGCCGAGCAGCCAGCGCTCCGCCCGGCTCTTGTAGGTCGATCCGAGCACGATCAGCCGCGTCGGTCGCTCCACCGCTGCGGAGCAGATTTCTCCACACACCGCGCCGTGGCGGAATTCCGCAACAACCGTGATGCCAGTGGCACACAGTCGTTCCTCCTCGCGCTTGAGCTGCTCATGCTCGGCAGGATCATCCGGTGCCACGACGGGAAGATCACCCATGACAATCTCGTTTTGCCCGCAATGCACCAGACGCAAAGGCAAGGCCCATTTCCGGGCCATTGCCGCTGCGATGTCAGCCGCAATCACAGCAACGGGGGAGAAGTCAGTAGCGCAGAGGATTTGCATAGCGGTAAAAGTAAGCTGCTATCAGGCCGCAAAACCGAAGCGGTGCTTCACATCTGCGGCATCCAGATCCAGCGAACGGCACAGCAGGCCGGAGACTAGACGCTCCGCCGCCACGCGGAGCATTTGGTCACTCTGATGCTGCGCCAGCTCGACGCCTTCATGCTTGATGCTGATGACATGTGCGCCAGTGGCGAGCAGGCCGATGAGGAAGTCTTCCGCAGCGATGGGGTCGTCGGTACGGTGGGTGTCCTTGCGCTTGTTGTGCTGCGGGCGGATCACGTAGTCGATGTCAAATTTAGCGAGCATGGAGGTAGGTGTGAGGTTGGGACTGAATGAAAAAGTGTGTGTGTGTGGCGGTGGTTGGAGCTGATCCCTTGCAGCCAGACCGCCATAAGCAGGCTGCGCGGGGAAACTCATTCGTTGATGCCCCAGTGGAAGATTGAGGGATCACAACGCCTCTTCTCATAATCCTGCCTCCAGAGTGGCAGATCATCTTCGCGGTCTTGAAAACCCCGCTCGGAGTCATCATGCATCACAACAACCGTGTCATTGAGATCGCCAGCAGGAGTGTTCCTGTGGTCCATCAGGAGTAAAGTTTCGGTGAGTTGCATAATCTTAGGTTGGGTTATGAAATGCCGCTGACGAAACAAAGTCTGCAACTGACGTTGAAGCGGTCAAGATGACTGCATGTGCGCATCTTGGTTGATGCCACGCACATTTTGTGATGAGAATATCACTTCAGCCCAGGATTTCCTACGCGGCCTCAGGCAGGCACAAAATCATTGATACCGTGTTGAAAGTCTTACCCTTCAAGCCTGCCGACATCGTCAAACAACTCAAGCTGCTCCGCCCGATCTACTCCAAGACCGCCAACTACGGACACTTCGGCAAGATCGACGATCCCGACATCACTTGGGAACTCACCAACAAGGCCGAGGCGCTCAAGAAGGCCGCGAAGTAATTCGCCGCGAGAGCCAAACCGATCACGAAGCCGTGCGGGGAAACCTGTAGGGCCTTTTTGTTTGCAGGAAAGGTGCGCACCTCGTTCACGTTTCACGCGGCCATGAAACGAATCCTCTTCCTCACGCTCGCTTGCCTCAGCATCTCCGCTTTCGCAGAGGATGCGGCCAAACCCAACATCGTCCTCATCTACGCCGACGATCTCGGCATCGACGGCGTGAGTTGCTACGGCTCCGACAAGCACAAGACGCCAAACATCGACAAGCTCGCCGCCTCCGGCACGCGGTTCACGACGTGTTATGCTGCACCCTTGTGCGGGCCATCGCGTTGTTTGCTCATGACGGGGCGTTACGCCTTCCGCACCGGCGGCATCGGCAATGGATCTTGGCGCAATGGCGGCCCTGGCGCGAAGCCGGCCGACGAACCGTCCATCGCGAAAGTTTTGAAGCAAAGCGGCTATGCCACCGCCCAGGCGGGCAAATGGCGGCAGGTCGGCGAAACGCCGCGTGACTGGGGTTTCGACGAATACGTCACCGATCCGACTGCTGGTGGCTGGTTCTGGAAGGACTCGTATGAAAAGAACGGCGAGCAGATCAAAACCGACAAGGAAGTCTATAACCCTGACATCATCCATGCCTTCAGCGTCGATTATATCACGCGAAACAAAGAGAAGCCCTTCTTCCTCTACTACGCCATGCACCTCGTCCATGGCCCCATCCTCCGCACGCCGGACACCAAAGATGGCAGCGACCTCTACGAGGATAACATCGCCTACATGGACAAGCAGGTCGGCGGCATCGTCGCCGAACTTGAAAAACTCGGCCTGCGTGAAAAGACGCTGGTCGTTTTTTCCGCCGACAACGGCACCGCGCTCAACTACCCCAGCACCATCGGTGGCCGCATGATCAACGGCAAAAAGGCCAGCATGCTCGAAGGCGGGTCGCGTGTGCCCTACATCGCGAGCTGGCCCGGCGTGACGCCTGCGGGCAAAGTCAGCAACGACATCGTCAGCATCGCCGACGTGCTGCCCACCTTCACCGAACTCGGCGGCGGCAAACTGCCCGAAGGCGTGAAAATCGACGGCATCAGCCACGCTGCGCAACTTCGCGGCGAAAAAGGCACGCCACGCGAATGGGCCTATGTGCAACTCGGGCCACACTGGTTCGTGCGCGAACAAGGATGGAAGATGAACGAAGCCAGCGAACTCTTCGACATGAGCGACGCGCCTTTCGTCGAGAAACCCGTCGCTGTTGCCGCCGACACCGAAGCCAGCAAAGCCGCCCGCGCCCGCCTGACCGCCGTGCTCGCCGAACTCAGCCCCGCCGCTGGCAAAACCGACGGCGGCGACGGCAAGAAGCCGGGGAAGAAGAAAAAGAAGAAGGGGAAGTAGTCACGCCAGTGATGCCGCCCGCTATTCTTCATACATCAGTATCTGAGAAACCCCTTTCGCCGCACTTCAAAGCCCGCCGTTTCCTCCGCCCAAGCCTCGACGACCTTCTTCCACGAGGTTTCGGCGCGGATCGGCTTCAGGCTGAAGCCGTGATTAAGCAGCGTGTTCAACTTGTCGAGAGCGAAGGCCTTCGGATAAAGCCGTTGGAGCGTGCAGGCGATGGCGATGCCGATCTCGACTGGCTTTAAAGCCTCGCGATTCGTGATGGCGATGCGCACGCCGCCGCAGGTCTCTCCTTTGAAGAGGCTTGTCGTCGGAGTGAAACACACGGGCGTAAATTGCACGCCGGGCAGACCGAGCTTGTTCAGCTCATGCGCCAGCCGCAGATCATTTGCATACGGCGCACCCAGCACCTCGAAGGGTGTCTCGGTGCCTCGGCCCACGCTCACGCTGAACTCGAGCAGGCCGATGCCAGGATAAAGAAGCGCGGCGTTCAGCGAGCGCATGTTCGGTGAGGGATTGATCCATGGCAGCCCGGTCTGATCATGAACCATGTCACGTTTCCAGCCTTCCACCGGGATGATCTTCAGATCGCAGTTCATCGTCCGCTCGGCATTCAGCATGGTGGCCAACTCGCCAGCAGTCATGCCATGACGCAGCGGGATGGCGTGCGTGGCCGTCTGCTTCTCCTCATCCAGCACTGCCGGGCCTTCCACGGCGAGTCCGCCGATGGGATTGATGCGATCGAGCACAAAAAACGTCTTCTTCGCCTTCGCCGCCGCTTCCATGCACAGCCGCATCGTGCCGATGTAGGTGTAAAAACGGCAGCCGATGTCCTGGATGTCGAAAACGAGCGCATCGAGAGCCGTGAGCTGCTCTGGCGAAGGGGCCCGCCGCTCGCCGTAGAGGCTCAACACGGGCAGGCCGGTCTTCTTGTCCTTCGAATCGCCGATCTTCTCCTGATCCAGCTCGCCGCGAATGCCATGCTCGGGGCTGAAAAGCTTCTTCAGCTTCACGCCGGGTGCTGCCGCCAGCAGATCAATGGTGCTGTGTCGTTGCGCATCAATGCCTGTTTGGTTCGTGATGAGCCCCACCTTCAAACCCTTCAAATCCGCGAACTTCCGCCGCACCAGCACATCGATGCCATTGAGCACCGTGGGCACCTCCTTTTCATCTCGCGGCCACGGCGGGCCTTTTTGGACAAACGACATGTCTTGAGCCGCTGCGGTGCCGATTTCTTCATACAAATCCCGCACGCTGCCTTGGCCATCCGGATGCAAACGCGAGCTCATGAAGATCACAAAAGTCTTCGTGCCAGGCTCGATCCACAGACTCGTGCCCGTGAAGCCCGTGTGACCAAACGAGCCGAGTGGGAACACCTTCCCGCGAGGCCGACTGTAGGTTGAATCGATGTCCCAGCCAAGGCCGCGACGCTCAAACACCGTCGCTAGCGTCTGTGGTGAGGTCATGAGTTTCACCGTCTCTGGCTTCAAAACACCTGCACCACCATCGAGCAGCATCCGCGCATACTTCGCCAGATCACCCGCCGAGGTGAACAAGCCCGCGTGACCCGTCACGCCGCCCATTTTTCGCGAGGTGGGATCATGCACCACGCCGCGCAGCATCACGCCATTCTCATCCTTCTCGGTCGGCGCGATGCGTGGTCTCCAATCCTCCGGCGGCACAAAGCGTGTCGAATCCATCTTCAGCGGCTCAAAAATGTTTTGGGCCGCGAATTCGTTCAACGCCATGCCACTCACTCGCCGCACCACCTCGCCCAACAGGATGAAATTGATGTCCGAGTAGCGGAAGAAGCGATCCGGCGGCCCCTCCGGCTCCAACTGCATCGCGCGGCGAATGCCCTCCTCGTAGCCGGTCCATGCTGGCTCCTTCGGAATGCCTGGCTTCAAGCCGGAGGTATGGGTGAGCAGATGCCGGATCGTAATGCCAGCCCGCGATTCCGGCAGGTAGCGTCGCGCCTCGGCCTCCAACTCGATTTTACCCTGCTCGATGAGGAGCATCACACTCGGCAGGGTCGCCACCACCTTCGTCAGCGAGGCCGCGTCGAAGATCGTATCCTCCGTC
>JBEIGR010000176.1:0-9172 GCA_040381795.1 Verrucomicrobiaceae bacterium
CGAATCTCCTCCAATGAAGGAATGCTGCCCGTGAGCGCCAGCGAGAGCCGGCGGATGATTGTGAGGTCATCCGCACGCGGCGCGGCGGGAATCTGCTTCGCGGCCCAATCGGCCTCAAAAGCCGCATTCACCTTCTTCGCGACCTCGGCAGCCTCGCGGGATGCTGGCGGGCTTTTTTTGTCCGTGGGCATTTCCTGCCACCGCCATGCCACCACGCCGACCAGCGCCGATAAAACGAGCACGACGGACGCATTGCGCAGCCAGACGAGTGCAGGAGAGGATGGTGGAGCGGGATTCACGGAGTTCAGTTGAAACACCGGCTCTCATCATCCGTTCCGCCCGTTATGCTGACAAGGCCCTTTTCGCGGCTCAATCATTGTAAAAGACTAGGCTGATAATCGACCAGCCATCCGGCGTCTTGATCAGCGTGAAGCAATCCGTGCCGGTGACGATGCGGCTGCCCTGGGTGAGCTTCCAGCGCACCGCCGCCTGCGCGGTGCGGTCATCCATGAGGATTTTCATCTCCGTCGGCACCTCCGTCATCGGCTCGCGGGCGGTGGCGTGGCCCATTTTTTGACCATGCAGGAAATCCGTGAGCCCCTGCGTCTGCGGCACGCCCTTTTGCACAAAGGTAACGCGGGCCTGCGGGTGGAAACATGCTCCGTAGCCCTCCATGTCCTTCGCGGACCAAGTGAAGAAGTATCGCTCAAGGAAGGTGCGGACTGCAGGCTCGGCAGGGTGAGCGGCGGGTGTTGGCGTGCAGGAGCAAAGCAATGACGAAATCAGAATGACGACTGACGAAAGAATGCCGAAGGCCGAGTGACGCATCTTGGACGTTCTCATGCAGCTTCAAATCTCATCAATGGAAACTTTCTTCCTCAACGCCCAGTAGCGCGAGGATGCGATTGAGGTCCTCAGCACCATAGTAGTCGATCTCCACGCGACCTTTTTTATCGCCGTGGTGAATCGAAACGTTCGTGGAAAGGTGAGAGACGAGCTTTTGCTCCACGGCGGCGATGGCACGGTCAAACTCGCCTTCGGCAGGTTTGGGAGGCTTCGGGGCTGGCGGATGCAGGATGGCGTTCACCGCTTTTTCCGTGGCACGGACGGTGTAGCTCTTCTGTACGATCTCGCGGGCCAGTTGAACCTGCTCTTCGGGTTTTTTCAGGCCGAGCACGACCTTGGCATGGCCGGTGGTGATGGCTCCGGCGGAAAGCATGTCCTGCACGACCGTGGGCAGATCGAGCAGGCGAATGGCGTTCGCCACGGTGGCGCGGTTCTTGCCCACTCGCTGCGCGATGTCCTCCTGCTTCATACTAAAGTCCCGCGAGAGACGAGCGTAGGCATGTGCCTCTTCCACGGGATTCAGGTCCTCACGCTGGAGATTTTCGATGAGGGCCATCTCAAGCACGTCCTTATCGCTGGCCTCGCGGGCGATGACGGGAACTTCTTTGAGACCCAGTTCACGGGAGGCACGGAAACGGCGCTCACCTGCGATGAGCTCCATCTTTCCCGCCACACGGCGCACGATCAGCGGCTGGATGATCCCGTGCTCGCGGATCGAATCCATTAGCTCAGCGAGCTGCTCTTTGACGAATTCTTTGCGCGGCTGCAGCGGGCTGGGAACGATCAAATCCAGCGACACACGCTGCACCACATCCCCCGGTGAAGGCTGCGAAAGTACGGGCGGGCGGGCTACACCGATGACCCCCGTGGGTGCCGAGATGAGTGCTCCAAGTCCTTTTCCAAGCGCAGGTTTAGCCATAAGGAGGCGAGCCTAGAAAGCAGGCTAAGGCTTGCAAACCAGAATCACGCCCTTTTGCATGCCGTGACCGATTGTGCCGCACTCCGTCATAAAAATTCGATGCGCATCAAGCACGCCATGTGCTAGACATCCCGCCCCCTACCCCCAAAAACACCATGCCCAAGCAGACCATTCGTGACCTCGACCTTGCCGGAAAACGCGTCTTTGTGCGCGTCGATTTCAACGTGCCGCTGGAGGAAAAAGACGGCCAGATGGTGATCACGGATGCCACCCGCATCCAGGAGACGCTGCCGACCATCAAGTTCCTGATCGAAAAGGGGGCCCGCATCATCTTGGCCAGCCATCTGGGCCGCCCGAAAGGCCAGCGTGATCCGAAGCAGAGCCTCGCGCCTGTCGCTCCGGCGCTCAGCGAACTCATTGGCAAGCCAGTGGCCTTTGCGAGCGATTGCGTCGGCGACGAGGCGAAGGCCAAGGCGCTCGCGCTCGGCAATGGCGACGTGCTTTTGCTCGAAAACACCCGCTTCCACGCCGGTGAGGAGAAAAACGACGCCACGCTCGCGAAGGGCATGGCGGACCTCGCGGAGATCTTTGTGAATGACGCCTTTGGCTCCGCACATCGCGCCCACAGCTCAACGGCGGGCATCGCGGACTACCTCCCGGCCGTTTCGGGCCTGCTAATGGAAAAAGAGCTCACCTGGCTCAATGACGAGCTCGAAAACCCGGATCGCCCGTTCGTCGTCATCCTCGGCGGCGCGAAGGTCAGCGACAAAATTGGCGTGATCAATCGCCTGCTCGAAAAGGCGAACACGATCATCATCGGCGGCGGCATGGCCTACACCTTCCGCAAGCTCGTGCAGGGCATCTCCATCGGCAAAAGCCTCTACAAACCCGAGTGGGAACCCATCGCGCAGGCCGCTCTGGACAAGGCCAAGGAGCGTGGCGTGAAGATCCTCATCCCCGTCGATGCGATGATCACCGACGCGTTCGATTTCGACGCGAAGAAGTTCGGCAACATCAAGTTCACCGGTGCCGGCGAAAGCATCCCGGACGGCTGGGAAGGTGTCGATATCGGCCCTGAGTCCGTGAAGCTCTTCAGCGAAGAAATTTCCAAGGCGAAGACCGTCATCTGGAACGGCCCGATGGGCGTTTTCGAGATCAAAGAAGCCTCCAAAGGCACCTTCGACATCGCCGAGGCCATGGCGGCCAATTCCAACGCCAAAAACATCATCGGCGGCGGGGACAGCGTGAAAGCCGTCAAGAAAGCCAAGCTCGGCGACAAGATGACCTTCATTTCCACCGGCGGCGGAGCCTCCCTCGAACTCCTCGAAGGCAAAGTCCTCCCCGGTGTCGCCTGCCTCAAAGACAAATAATTACTCTCCGCTCTTAGCCCTTAGCTCTACGCCCCCATGCCCATCGCTCACTTCCGCAAGCCCATCATCGCCGCCAATTGGAAAATGCACATGACTCCGCAGGAGTCCGATGATTTCCTCCGCTCCTTCGCCCGCCTCGTGCCGGACAAGTGCCCCATCCAGATCGTCGTTTCGCCGCCCTTCGTCAGCCTGGAGCGCTCCATGACCGCGTTGCAACACGCCCGCGAGCAGAGCGTCGAGCTCGCCGCGCAAAACATGAGCGCCGCGCCTGCCGGAGCCTTCACGGGCGAAATCAGCGCTCGCATGGTCAAAGAATGCGGCTGCAAGCATGTCATCCTCGGTCACAGCGAGCGCCGCAGCCTTTACGGCGAAACGAACGCCATCGTGAATGCCAAGGTCCTCGCCGCCCTCGAAGCCCGCCTGCACCCGATCCTTTGCATCGGCGAGACGCTCGAAGAACGCGATGGTGGCAAGATCGAGCAGGTGCTCGAAAGCCAGCTCCGCGAATCCTTGGCCGAAGTCGGCCCGCGCCGCAT
This sequence comes from Verrucomicrobiaceae bacterium, assembly GCA_040381795.1. GTDB lineage: Bacteria > Verrucomicrobiota > Verrucomicrobiia > Verrucomicrobiales > Verrucomicrobiaceae > Prosthecobacter. Next base: position 3,672 of record JBEIGR010000176.1, read on the forward strand.
CACCGATGTCGTGATCGCCTACGAACCCGTCTGGGCCATCGGGACCGGCCGCACCGCCACCTCCCAGCAGGCGCAGGACGCCCACGCGTTCTGCCGGAAGGTGCTTGGCGACATGTTCGGCGCCGATGTGGCCATCAAAATCCGCATCCAATACGGCGGCAGCGTGAAGCCAAACAACATGGCCGAACTCATCGCCATGCCGGACGTGGACGGTGCCCTCGTCGGCGGTGCCTCGTTGGAGCACGGCTCCTTCTGGGAAATCTGCCGCGCGGCCATCGACTGGACGAACGCGAACGCGTAGCGCTTGGCGCTACATTTAGACGTCCAGATTTAGCCTATTGCCAGTCGCGGTGAAACCTGAGCATGATGTTTTCATGCTCAGGATATTCCTCCCTTTTCTCTGCTGCATGGCAGTCACCCTTTCCGCCGCCGATTCCGGCTGGCGGGCAGGCGCGGCTGACATCGACATCACACCTGGCTACCCCGTCCGCCTCAGCGGCTACGGGAGCCGCACCACTGAGTTTGAAAAGGTCGCACAGCGGCTGCATGCCAACGCCCTCGTCATCCAGTGGGCCGATGAAGCGCCCGCCTGCATCGTCACCGTGGATAATTGCGGCGTGCCTGCCGCCCTCCGAGCGGATGTTTTGAAGCGCCTCGCCGCCACGGGGAAGCCGATCTCTGATGAGCGCTTCTCGCTGCACTCCACGCACACACACTGCGCGCCGATGCTCAAAGGCCTGCTGCCGTTTCTCTTCGGCCAAGACCTCACCGCCGATGAGCAAAGCCGCGTGGACCGCTACACCGAGGACCTCACAAAGTGGATCGTCGAGGCCATCACCAAAGCGCGGGAGAAAATGGAGCCCGCACGGCTCGATTGGTCGGTCGGCAAAGCCTTCTTCGGCCTGAATCGCCGTCTCCAAACCGAGGCCGGCCTTCAAAATGCGCCCAACTTCAACGGCCCCGTTGATCGGGCCGTGCCCGTCCTGCGGGTGAAAAGCGCTGACGGCAGCAAATTGATCGCCACCCACGCCAACTATGCCTGCCACTGCACCACGCTCGGTATCAATGAAATCCACGGCGACTGGGCTGGCATCGCGCATCAGGAACTCGAGTTACGCTTCCCCGGCAGCATCGCCCTCATCGCCATCGGCTGCGGCGCGGATCAGAACCCGTATCCGCGTCGTGAAATGCGCTTCGTCATGGATCACGGCGTCGCCTTGGCCAAAGAAATCGTCCGCCTCATCAACGAGCCCATGAAGCCCGTGCGCGGCCCGCTCGCCTGCGCCACGAAGGAAGTCATCCTCCCCTTCGACAAACTGCCTACACCCGAGGAATGGAAGGCCCGCAGCACCGACAAAAACAAGTACACCGCCTACCACGCCCAAAAACACCTCGCCATGCTCGAACGCGGCGAAAAAATCCCTCCGGCGCTGCCTTACACCGTTCAGGCCTGGCATTACGGCGATGACCTCCTCACCATCAATCTCCCCGGTGAGGTCGTCGTGGACTACAGCCTGCGCTTCAAGAAGGAATACGATCCCGCCCGCACCTGGGTGAACAGCTACACCAATGACGTGCCCTGCTACATTCCCTCCCAACGCGTGTGGGAAGAAGGAGGCTATGAAGGCGGCGGTGCCATGATTTATTACGGCCGCCCCACCCGCTTCGGGTCCGGCATCGAAAACATCATCGCCAGCGGTATTCACACCATCGTGAAGCCGGGCTTCAAGGTGAAGTGAGTTCAAAAACTCCCACCATCTCCCGCCCTTCACGTCCTGGATAAGCGCTCGCTGGCACATAACTCTCCACAAGTTCAAACCTCGGAGCCATCAGAGCCTTCAACTCCACCTCGGAGATGCCAAACGGCGGCCCCGTCTCGCCCGGGTCCATCTCCGGGTTGATGAAAAACACGCCGATGAGCTTTCCATCCGGCTTCAACAAGCCTGCCACAGCCTCGCGATACTTCTCCCGCCACTCCGGCGGCAACGCACAGAGGCAGGTATGCTCCACCACGGCATCAAACTGGCCCTTCAGCTCGAACAAGTCCCCCAGCACAAACCGCTCCGCCAGTTCCGGATACCGCGCCTTCGCCCGCTCAATCGCCGTCGGCGCAATGTCCAAGCCGTGCGCATCGACACCCCGCGAAGCCAAAAACGCCACATCATGCCCCACGCCGCATCCCGGCACCAAAACCCGTCCATGAAGCTCATTTCGCTCAACAAACTCAACAATCGCCGGTGAAGGCTCACCCTTGTCCCACGGCGTGAAGTTCTCTTGGTAGGCTTGGTCCCAGTTGGTGATGTTCATGACAAAAGTCGGTCGTGGATGAGTTGTCCGCCGCGCGCCGTGAAGGCCACCACATCGCCTTCGAGGCCGTTGGTCACCAAACGACGCGCATCGTGCTCGTAGCGGGCGATTTGAAAGCCGCGTTCGCGCAAAAAGCCGAAGATTTGGGCTTCCGTGACTCCGTAGCGCTCATACGAGTGATTCATCTCAAACAAGATCACCGGCAGTCTTCCGGCGCGCATCGCCTTTTCGGCTCCTTGGAACACCGCGAGCTCAAAACCCTCCACATCGACCTTCAGCAGCGAAATTTCGCCCTCCGGCAAAATCGCGTCCAAGCGCCTCACCGGCACTTTCGGGCCGTCTCCGGCCAGTTCGACATGCGCGAGCGCGTCATCGTCGCAGAAAGCCATTTCGCCCTCTTTTTCGCCCAAAGCACAGGCTTCGATCTTGACGCTGGAGAGGCCATTCAGAGCCAGATTCTCCTCCAAACGGCCCCGATTCTTCGCGCTGGGCTCCACGGCCAACACGCGGGCCTTTTTCGCTGCCGCAGGCAACGTGTAGAGGCCGATGTTCGCCCCGACATCGGCGAAGGTTTCGCCTTCACGCAAAAACTCCGTGATGAACTTCGCCGTGTCCCAGTCGTGAAACTCCCCACGCTGCACGACATGCAGCGCGATGATGCTGTCCGGGTAGCAACGCAGCCGCATGTCGTCATAAACCGGCAGCGTCCACGGTCTGCGCAGCGTTTTCTTGTTCACCAGCCACATCACGCTACGCAGCAGCACAATCACACGCTTGCCGCGATTCCCTGGCGCGTGCCAGATGCGTCTCACCAGCTCCCAGTAGCTCTTCACGGCGCTTTTTGTTTTTCGTGTTTGATCGTGCCTTCCAGCGTGGTCTGCCCCGCGTCGCCGGTGAAGGTCACTTTGCTCTCGATCACGTCTTTGGTATCGCCTTGCAGCGTATCCAGCACCGTGATGCTGCTGCTCCCGCTGCCGGTGATCGCCTTGAGCTCCAGCGTGAGGTTCACCGTCGAGACATTGCCTTCAAAACGAAGATTCTGCGAGGCATCCGCACCGCTCAAGATGGCCTCGAACATGTCCGTGCCCGCGCTGTGCGTGATCGTCCATTTAAAGGCCTGCGTGTCGCTGTTCATGCTGCGCGTGCCCTCAATGAGGAAGCTATTCTCGCCGTCCGCCTTGCCCATCCACTCCTCCGTGATGGTGACGAGGTTGTTGTTCTCGCCCTTCAGCTCCCCCGCCGCCTTCCAGGTGCCGACGAAGTGCTTGAAGAACGCATGCGAGGACAAATCCGCCCGCGCCGGATCGGTAATGAGGCCAAGAAAAAGGATGAGGAGCGTTTTCATGATGCGGAAGCCAAACGAGGCCGACGATGGCGCACTTTCGGTGCCTTGCCAGCACTTGCACGGCCTGTGACGGCATTGTATCCGCATGGATGCCTCAATTTCCCGCTCCCACCGGTTTCAAAGAATGGTCCTTCGTTTGCGATGCGCTGACGCAGGGCAAGCTGAGCCTCATCTTGCGCAAAGGCGGCATCCACGAAGGCCGCGGCGGCTTTGAGTGGAAGCATCGCGAGTTTTTCCTGTTCCCGACCTGGTTCCACAATCAGGCCGCCGACCTGAACTGGACGCCGGAGAGCACCCAGCGTGCCTTTCCGCCGGAAGAAGAGCGCCAAACGGTGGACATCGACGGCTGCGCCACCCTCGAGCAGGTGTGGAAGGTCACCGATTGGGACAAAGTCGCCGCGCTGGCCCCACTGCACATTTGGAACGAGAACGTCGTCAAAGAGCGCTTCGTCTATGACGACGAAAGCTGCCTCCATGTCGCCCTCGTGCGTGCCTACAAGCTCCCGCAGCGCTGGCACTTCCCCTATGCGAAGAGCTACGGCGGCTGCCGCTCCTGGATCACCCTGCCGGAGGAAGGCCTGCCCATGGCCGCCGCTGCCACACCCGCGCTGAGCGATGAGGCTTTCGCAGACGTGTCTGCCCGGTTGAAAGCCATCTTGGGCTAGTCGAGTGTCGCCCACTTGAACCCAACCGAAGCCATCCGCCCCACCCACGTCGAAGTCAGCCTAGGCACACTCGCGCAGAATTTCGACGCGATCCGGGCGCATGTCGGCGCAGTGGAGGTGATGCCAGTAGTGAAGGCCAACGCCTACGGTCACGGCATCGTCGAGGTCTCGCAGCATCTCGCGGCGCATGGCGCGACGTGTTTTGGCGTCGCTTTGCTCGAAGAGGCGGTCGTTTTGCGTCAGGCAGGCATCACGCAGCCCATTCTCGTCTTTGGCGGCGTGGTGGCGCGGCAGATCCCGCAGTTCATTGAGCATGATTTGATGATGGCGGCCTCCTCCATCGACAAAATGCGCCAGATCGACGACGCAGCTGCCGCCGCGAAAAAGAAGGCGCGAGTCCATCTGAAGATCGACACCGGCATGGAACGCATCGGTGTGCATTGGTACAGCGCGGAGAAGCTGCTGGAGGCCAGCCTCACCTTCCAAAACATCGAGATCGCCGGGATATACTCCCACTTCGCCAATTCCGACGTCGAAGACCTTTCCAGCGCCAAGGAGCAGCTCGCCCGATTCCTCGACGTGCTCGACTTTTATCCCAAACACGGCCTCAAACCGCCTCAACGCCACATCGCGAACTCCGGCGGCATTTTGCAGCTCCCAGAAAGCCATCTCGACCTCGTGCGGCCCGGCATCATGCTCTACGGCGTCTATCCTTCTCGTGAAGTGCGGCAAACCATCGCGGTGAAACCGGCGCTGAGCTGGAAGTCCGAAGTCGTGTATTTCAAGGTCGTGCAACCCGGCAACGCCGTCAGCTACGGCGGCACCTGGAAGAGTGATCACCCCGTGCGCGTCGTCACCGTGCCTGTGGGTTATGGCGACGGCTATTTCCGGGCGCTGTCGAATCGCGGTCAGGTCATTATTCGCGGCCAGCGGCACCCGATTGTGGGCCGTGTGTGCATGGACCAGTTCATGGTGAATCTCGAATGGGGCACCGCTTACAATGGCGACGCCGTCACGCTCATCGGCGACGGCATTTCCGCCCAAGACGTGGCCGACTGGGCCGGGACCATCCCGTATGAGGTGCTCACCAACATCCACGCACGCGTGCCGCGTGTTTACGTTTAAAGCCTTGCTTTTATCAGCAGGCAGCCGCACGTCACAAGGTGACCCTTATCATCTTCGAC